>JAOZKS010000045.1 GCA_029935255.1 Pontiella sp. | reverse complement strand
TCCCGCTGCGGTGGTTGAAGAAACACCGTCGCCAAAACCTGCGCCCGCACCAGCCCCTGTTTCGATTGAAAAAGCGGTTTCCGCTGCGCCGAACGTTCGGCGTTTGGCGCGCGAACTAGGCGTGGATATCCATGCCGTTGAATCCTCCGGTTCCCGTATTAGTCTGGAAGATGTGAAAAGCTATGCAAAATCCAGCATGGGAAATGAAGGAGCGCCCTCGCGTAAAACAGGAACAATCGGCGGCGTTCGTATTGAAAAAATGTCCGCCATCCGCAAGGCCACCATGGCGCATATGACGCACTGCTGGACCACAATCCCGCATGTCACGCAGCACGACATGGCCGATATCACCAAACTCGAAGAGCTTCGCAAGCGTTTTGCACCGAAGGCGGAAGCCGAAGGCGCCAAGCTGACCGTCACCGCGATTCTCTTGAAGGTCGTTGCTTCGGCATTGAAAGTATTTCCCAGTTTTAACTGTAGCATCGATCCCGAAAAGGCCGAAATCATCTACAAGGATTTCTACAATATCGGCATTGCCGTGGATACCGAGAAGGGGTTGATGGTTCCCGTAATCGAGGATGCCGACCAGAAAAACATGGTCGATATCGCCGTCGACCTCGGCAACATCGCCAAGAAGGCGCGCGAAGGAAAGATCAGCCTAGCGGATATGCAAGGCGGCACCTTCACCGTCACCAACCTTGGAGGAATCGGTGGCTCCTTCTTCACGCCCATCATCAACTCGCCGGAAGTGGCGATCCTCGGTGTGGGCCGGGCGATCCTTGATCCGTGCATCGGGGGCAAAGATGGAATGTGTTCCCCGCGTTTGCGCATGCCGCTCTCGCTTTCCTACGATCATCGCATCATCGATGGGGCCGACGGCGCACGCTTCCTGCGTTGGATTGTCGAGGCCATCGAGGAGCCCATGCTCATTTCGCTCGAGGGATAAATTGCATCTGCATCGTGGATGTGGAAGATCATGGCCATGGATGAATCCATGGCCATTTTTGATGCAACCATCACCGTGCTCGATTATGAAAGTACCGGGGCGTTGGCGGGCTATTCCAACGAACCGTGGCAGATCGGCATGGTTTCGCTCAAAGCCGGAAAGGTCGAGGTGACATCCATGTTCGAGAGCTTGTTGCGGGTCGATGCCAACCGACCGTTCAACCCTCATGCCCCCGGGCGGCACGGAATGTTGCGCGAAGAAATCGCTCATGCGCCAACCCCGCAGGAACTATGGCCGAAGGTGATGCACCGCCTTACGGAATACCCGCTCTGCGCCCATAACGTGGCGACTGAAAAAAAGTTTACCCGTGCCATGGCACCGATGCACCAATTTGGGGTGTGGATCGACACCCTGCGGGTGGCCCGCAAGGTCTGGGTAGGCTGCCCGACCTACGCACTTGGCGATCTGATGGTCATGCTTGATCTCAAACAGCGGGTGGATGCGCTGTGTTCGGGCAGGGAAGCCCACGATGCACTCTACGATGCCGTCGCCTCCGCCATGCTCATCGAGCACCTGCTCGAACAACCGGGGTGGGGGGGGGTGACCGTGGGCGAACTGGCTGGACTGTAGACTCGAGATTACTTCTCTTCGGCGTAATCACTTGCCTCGTTGGGGAGGGCTTGTGCGCAGGCATCAGCTTTGCAATGGATAGAAGCGACAAGATGTCTCGTCTACGATTGGGGCAGAAATTTCTCCAGCGGACACCCCTCGCACTTCGGTTTTGTGTTGCAGTGTTCCTTCCCCAACCGGACGATGAGGGCGTGGTATTCATTGTAGAGCTGAACGTCCTCCGGAAGTTGGTCGGTGAAGAGTTTCGCGACGGAATCATACGAGGCCTTTTCATCGCACCATCCATGTCTTGAAAGAAACCGCTTTGTGTAGGCATCGACCACGAAGACCGGTCGCTCGGCGGCATAGAGCAAGATGCTGTCGGCGGTTTCGGCTCCAATTCCTTTCCACGAAAGTAGTTCCTTCCGCAGGATGGGGGTGTCGAGGATGAAGAGTTGGTTGAGCGATCCGTCGAACCGTTGGCGGAGGGTATCGACCATGCCCTTGATATATCCCGCCTTCTGATTGAAATAACCCGCAGGGCGGATCCATTCGGAAATCTGCTCCACCGATGCTTTTTCTAATGCCCTGAATGTTATGGCCTTATTTTCCCGAAGGTTGGACATCGCCTTCTCCACGTTGGACCACGCTGTGTTTTGCGTCAGGATGGCACCAAGCATCATCTCTATCCGCGTATCTCCGGGCCACCAATGCTGTTTGCCCCATTGGGCGAAAAGTGCATCGTAGGAGGGCTGGATGAACGGGTTCATGTGGCGGATAAATGATTGGGCAGCTTGTTTTCCCGCATGAATTCTTCGCGGGCCCATTTCGAGTTAATCCGTTGCTGGGCGAAGAAAACATCAATGATATTGTAAATCAGCAGGGCCATGCCGAATGGCGGAAGCAATTGAAGCGCGTTTACTGGTTCCGGGTCATAGTGGTCGAACTCAAATCCCAGCCGGTAATAGCTGATAATAATTTTTCCAGCGACCACCATCACATAAACAAACATTGCCAGAAAAAAAAGCAGATATGCAGAACCCGCCAACCACCGCCGCTGCACAAGCTGTCCTGCCCCCGGACAGACAAAGGTCGATAGCACGATTGGAATTCGGGATGCTGGCTTGGGTTTGATCGGGGCTTCCAGGCTCACGCAGAACCCCGGTTTTGATTATTCGGCAGCTCTTGGATCGTCGCTTGACTCGGCATCTTTCTTTCCTTGTTTCCGCTTTCGCTTTTCTTCCTGCTTCTTTTTCTTGGCCAGTTCTTTTTGTCTTTTTTCGTATGAATAGTTCGGTTTTGCCATTTGGGCTCCTTGTTGGATGATTGGCATTGTATAGCGCACGCGAGGGGCATTTCTCGCACCTAAACCGCCCCCTTTTCTTTTTTCTTTCATGGGAGTGCGAAGTAGCGCATAACCAACCATCAACCGTGGCAGCAAAAGGAGCATCGCATGGAATCCGCAAATATTCTGAAAGACATCACCTACAAAGAGTCCGGCCCGGCCATCTCTGTTCTGTTTCAAACCGATGCGACCAAAGAAGTTCGGATTGTCTTCAAGCAAGGCCAGCGCATGGCCGAACACCAGACGCCATACCCCATCACCGTGGCCCTGGTGGAAGGCACCCTCGACTTCGGTGTGAATGGCGAGATACTCAACCTGGTCAAAGGCGACCTACTCAACCTCGACGGGGCTGTGCCGCACGATTTGCTCGCCACCTCCGACTGCATCGTACGCCTCACCCTCAGCAAGTCCGACTCCATCGAACGCGTGGAAGCGGTTCCTGCTTCGTAGACGAGGCTTGTGCGTCGAATCCAGCTTTGCAATGGAATCGAATTATTTGTGTGTTCTTCCCGAACGAGGCAGGATGCACTCGTCTACATCAATGCGCTTCCAGCCAGTTCTGGCCAGTGCCGGACTCGACGAGGATCGGGATTTCCATGGGAATGGCGGATTTCATCTTTTCTTCGATCAAAGGGATGAGGTCGGCAGCTTCATCCTCCGCTAAGTCGAAGACAAGTTCGTCGTGGACTTGCAGGAGGAGCTTGGTTTTAGACTTCTTTTCCTCGAGCATCTTTTGAATGCCAATCATGGCGATCTTGATCATGTCGGCGGCGGTGCCCTGAATAGGGGCGTTGATGGCGTTGCGCTCGGCACCGCCGCGGACCATTTGGTTGCGGGCGTTGATGTCGCGAATATATCGGCGGCGGCCGGTGATGGTTTCGACGTATTCGTGTTTCTGCGCAAATAGGATGGTTTCGTCGAGCCAATCCTGCACTCCGGAATAGTTGGCGCGGTATTGCTCGATGATTTCGGCGGCTTCTTTGCGAGGAATACCGAGGCGCTGGGAGAGGCCGAAGGCGGAGATTCCGTAGATGATACCAAAGTTAACCATCTTCGCTTTAGAACGCATTTCGCGGGTGACATCGTTTTTATCAACACCAAAGACGCGGGCGGCGGTGGCCGTGTGAATGTCTTCGCCGTGAATGAAGGCCTCGCGCAGGCCTTCATCGCCGCTAAGCTCGGCCATGATGCGCAACTCAATCTGGGAATAGTCGCAGGCGAGCAGGGTAAAGCCTTTCTTGGGTATAAAGGCGCGGCGGATTTCGCGGCCTTCTTCGGTGCGGATGGGAATGTTTTGCAGGTTGGGGTTGACGGATGACAAGCGCCCTGTGGTGGTGACGGCCTGGCTGAAGGTGGTATGGACGCGCCCGGTTTCGGGAAGCACTTCCTGCGGCAGGGCATCGACATAGGTACTCTTGAGCTTGGCCAGCGAGCGGTAGTTGAGAATGTGTTGGACAATCTCGTGATCGGGTGCGAGATCGGACAAAACCTCCTCGCTGGTCTTGTATTGTCCGGTCTTGGTCCTTTTCGGTTTTTCGACGAGCTTTAACAGGTCGAATAAAACCTCGCCGAGCTGCTTGGGCGAGTTAAGGTTGAATTCCATTCCGGCCATGGTGTAGACCGTGGTTTCCAGCGTCTGTATCTTTTCGCCCAGTGCGACGGAATAGGTGCTCAGACTCGGGACATCGAGATTAATTCCGTTGTATTCCATCTGCGCGAGCACAGGCATGAGCGGGGTTTCGATTTCGTAGAAGACGCGTTCCTGTCCGCGCTCCTTGAGCATCGGCTTGAGCTTGCGCCAGAGCTGAAGGGTGATATCGGCATCTTCCGCGCCGTACTCGCAGAGCGCATCGATATCAACCTCGCGCAGCGTTTTTTGTGAGCTCTTCTTTTCGCCGATGAGGGCGGTGATCGGGATCGGGGAATAATCCAGCAGCGACTCGGCCATGTGATCCATGCCGTGCCGTTGGTCGGGGTCGATGAGGTAGTGCGCGAGCATGGTGTCGAGTAGTTCGCCACGGACTTCGATGCCATGCCACTTTAAAACGCTGATGTCATATTTCAGGTTTTGACCGACCTTGCGCACATCCGGATTTTGCAGAAGGGGAAGGAACTTTTCCAAGGCATGGAGGGTTTGTTCGCGGTCGGGCGGAAGGGTAACGAACCACGCTTCATGCGGGTCGGTGCAGAATGAGATGCCGATGAGTTCGGCGGTGCGGACATCGAGGCTGGTGGTCTCGGTGTCGAAGCAGACCTCGTAGCAACCCGATAGTTTTTCGGCCAGTGCATCGCGCCCGGCGGCGGTGGTGACGAGGTGGTAGTTATGCTTTACGTCCTTGATGGTTTTGAAGGCTGGAACGGGTTCCATCATTTCGGGTTGCGTGGCCGCTGCAAATTCAAATAGATCGCCCTGCCCTTCGCTGGCGGCGGCCACGGCGACGGAGGTCGGGGTGGGGGATTCGCCGAACAAACGTTTAATTAAGCCTTTAAATTCAAGTTCGGTGAAGAGGACTTTCAGCTGGTCGTCGTTGCGGGATCCAATAATTAGTTCGTCAGGCGATTCCTTCACGGGCACATCACATTTGATGGTTACAAGGCGCTTCGAGAGCAGCGCCTGAGTTTTGTTTTCCTCGACCTTTTCCTTTTGCTTGCCTTTCAGCTGCTCGGTGTTTTCGAGCAGGTTTTCGACGGAGCCAAACTGGGCGATGAGCTTTTGCGCTGTCTTTGGACCGATCCCGGGAACGCCTGGAATATTATCTGCGGTATCGCCCGCCAGCCCGAGAATGTCGATCACCTGCTCGATCTTCTCAATATTCCATTGTTCCAGAATGGCGGCGACATCGAGTAGTTCGGGCTCGCCGCCTCCCCGACCGGGCTTGAGCATGAAGGTATGTTCGTCGACGAGTTGGGCATAGTCTTTGTCGGGGGTGACCATGTAGGTGTCGAACCCCTGCTTTTCGGCCGAGCGGGCGAGGGTGCCGATAACGTCGTCGGCCTCGAATCCGGGATATTCCAGCACCGGAATATTAAAGGCGGCGAGCAGGGTTTTAATGTGGGGGACGGCGGTGTGGATTCCTTCGGGGGTGGCATCGCGCGTGGCTTTGTATTCTGGATACTCCACATGCCGGAAAGTGGGCTCGTGGGTGTCGAACGCGACGGCAATGTGCGTGGGCTCGTAGGTATGCATGATGTCGAGCAACGTGTTGATGAACCCGAATACTGCGGAAACATTTTCACCCTTGGAATTGATCCGTGGATTTCGGATGAAGCCAAAGTAGGCGCGATAGACAATGGCCATTCCGTCGATTAAAAATAGTTTCTTGGTCATAGTTTAGTTATCCGTTATGGGTTGTCGGGTATCAGTTGGAGCTACAAGAACGGTACACCGATGGGTTTCCAATGTCTGGAAAATCCTGTATATTAATTCCTTCAATCATTAGAGAGGAGTTCGTCATGAAAAAAATACTATTGGTTATGTTGATGCTTGCGGGGATCTCACTGGGGGCGGAATCGAAGAAGGGATATGCGATCATCCTTCAGGCGGGCAGTGAGACGAATGAGGGTAAGGCGCGGGCGGTGCATGCCTTGCTCTATGCGCAAGAACTGGCCGAGAAGGGCTATCCCGTGGTACTGATTTTTGACGGGGCAGGTACGGGTTGGGCCAGCGAATTCCGGAAACCGGAAAATCCATTTCACAAGCGCTATATGAAAGTCAGGGAAATGGGGATTGTGGAGGAAATCTGTGATTATTGCTCCGATCAGTTCGAAGTGAGGAAAGATTTGTCCGAGCAACAGAAAGAGTTGTTGGTGGGCGATTACGAGGGGCATCCCAGTCTCGTGCGGTGGCTTGATCGGGGTTATCAGATTGTTGTTTTATAGGCCTCTTCCAACCGCTGCGCGGAAACCTTGAGGGGGGTCTTGATTTCGGGCGCGAATCGGTTGACGCGGAACTCTTCGAGGAGCATGGCAAATTCAATCAGGTCGTGGGCCGATCCAATGTCGTCGCACTCCAGCAACTTGTCGTTGAGCTGGTTCTGGAAGGGCTCGATTTCGGCTAGTTTACGCAGGTCGGCAGGGGCGTTGTTGCGGATCCGTTGGATGCGCGTCTGCATGGCTTTTAGATAGCGCGGGTAGCGGGTGAAAATATCCATCGTCTGGAGAAATCCGGGGCGGAATAAGAATCCCAATTGCATTTCCAGATCGTGGCGCGAGTCGTATTCGCCCGGCAAATCGACGAGGGCCTTGGCGATTTCTGCGCGATGATCCAGCATCTCTTCCAGCAGGCCGGCGTTTTCTTCGGCAATTTCATACAGCGTGGTGCGTGCTTCTGCCGCGCGCTTTGAAAAGGTGGCGGCATCGCGGATCTCCACCTGTCCATCGTTGGTGAGTGCTTCATGGATGGTGGCATCGAAAAAGTCGGTCAAGAAGTTCTCGTCAATGGCCGAGGCGGTGAGCTGAACCATGGGAGGGAGTGGCGGGCGCTTCTCGACATAGTTCACTTGGTCGACCTGCTGGATGCGGAAGAGGTGGATCAACCCCGCGCGGTGCGAAGCTTCGGCATTAGCCTGACTCAGGAAGACCCGGCGGCCCACACCAGCGGCTTCACTTGTGAGCACAGGATAACCGCGCATTTTCTTGTGGTCTTCGCTGGTGATGAATTCAGGCAGGGCATCGCCCGGCCATGTTTTTTGCGGGGGGAGCGTCCACTTGGCAAAAGCTAACTCCGTACTGCTACGGTGGGCGGTCAGGCGGTGCTCATCCGAAACCGAGGAGTGCACCCGAACGATTTTATCGCCGTCGGTTTCGATGACCTTCATGCGGAGGAATTCGGGAAGGGCCGATTCATCGAAGTCGGAGGCGTCGACCGGGAGCTTGAATACGGTTTGCAGGAATTGGGAGAGGGCATCCAGCAGGGGGCGATCAGGTTGTTGAATGGACTGGACAAACCGCTCCGCCGTTTGATCGATGGGTGCAATAGTGGTGCGGAGGTTTTTCAGGAGCGTGCGCAGGAGGCGATTTACTTTTTCTTCCAGCCAGCCGGGGACGAGCCAGTCGGGTGCCCAGTTAGGCAAAAAGGCGAGCTTGTCGGTCGGGCAGACGAGGGCGATGCCATCGAGCTCATCGCCGGGTTCGAAGGTATAGATGAGCTGGAACTCTTCGTGATGGAAGGTGAGTGAGTTGGGGTAGTCGGCCGTCCTGATCGGTGTGGTTTGCGGGAACATGGCATCGGCCATGTGCATGGCGATGCGCGCGTGGGTTTTGCGAATCCACTGTTCCAATGTTTTAACGGAATGGACATCTGACGGAAGCAATCGGGCGAAGTGGTTGAAGATGGCATCGTGATCAAGCAATGCGCCGGGCCGGCGAAGTTTTTCCTCGAGTGCGGCGATGTCGTCGAGCATGCGATGGTGCAGCTTGAGCCATCCGCCGCGCGTGGTTAGGTTGCCGGTTGCCATGCCTTCGAGGATAAAGATTTTGCGTGCGGCTTCGGGGTTGATGGGGCCGTAGTGGACGGGGCGCCCGTGGGCAATCGTCAACCCGCCGGAGACAATCGATTCCTTGGCATAGACAAAACCTTGCTCGGGGTTCCATGCGGGTTGTTTGTAGACGGATTTGCAGAGGTGCGGGGCGACTTCTTCGAGCCATTCGGGTTTGATTTCCGCGACGGTACGGGCGTAGAGCCTAGTGGTTTCGACCAAGGCAAAAACCAACACCCATTCCGGCGGTTTTTTGAAGAGTCCGGAGCCGGGGAAGATAAAGAACTTGCGGTTGCGTGCCGCGGTAAATTCACGATCTTCGCCTTTCATCCCAAGGTTGGCCGGAAGCCCCGCAAGCAAGCTGCGGTGAATCAGATCATAAACACTACGATCTTTTTTGACCTCCGAGTCTTCCTGCTGAAATTTTTTCCCAAGATCCCGAACCGTCTGGTTGAGGTCTTTGTGGAGGTTGGTCCATTCCATCACGCGGCGGTAGTTGATGAAGTTGGCTTTGCAGAATTTACGGAGCTTGCCGTGCGAACTGCGTTCGTTTTCGAGGGTGTTCCAGAGGTTGAGGATCGTGATGAAATCTGATTTTGGATCCAGCCATTGCTTATGCGCAAGGTCGGCGGCTTCCGCCTTTTCGGTGGGGCGCTCACGAACATCCTGAATGGAGAGGAAGGCGACGAGGATGAGGATTTCGGGGAGAACACCTTCGTCGCGCGCCTGTACGATCATGCGGGCAAGATGTGGATCGGTTGGAAACCTTGAAATCGTGCGACCCATTGAAGTCAACTTGCGGTCGGGGTCGATCGCGCCGATGTCTTGGAGCGCTTTGTACCCTTCGCGGACGAGGGCGGGTTGCGGAGGATCGAGCAGGGGAAAGGCTTCGATGGGCGGGAGTCCGAGAAGATCCATTTGCAGAATGACACCGGCGAGGGAGGTGCGGCGGATTTCGGGATCGGTGTATTGCGCGCTGTTTTCGAAAGTCTCTTGGTCGTAGAGATAGATGCAGATTCCATCGGTTACGCGACCGCAACGACCGCGCCGTTGGCGGGCGCTGGCTTGCGACACCTGCTCGACCTGCAAGCCTTGCACCTGTGTGCGCGGATTATACCGGCTCAACCGTACTTGCCCGGAGTCGATGACGTAGTGGATGCCGGGGATGGTGATGGAGGTTTCGGCTACGTTGGTGGCGAGGATGATGCGTCGGCGGCCACCAGCCTTGAAGACGCGTTGCTGCTCGCCCATGCTCAGCCGTCCAAACAGGGGGAGGATTTCGGTGTTTTTCCAATGCTGGCCTTCGAGCTTCTTGGTGGCTTCGCGGATCTCGCGTTCGCCGGGAAGAAAGACCAGCACATCGCCTTGGTCGTCCACATCCGAGATCCAGCGCATGGCACGGAGAATGTGGTTGGAGAGTTCTTCGTCTTTGCCCGGCGGCAGAAAAAAATCCTCGACGGGATAGGTGCGGCCTTCGACTTCGATGACGGGCGCGTGGTTGAAAAATTTCGAAAAGCTTTCCGCGTCGAGCGTGGCCGAGCTGATGATCATTTTAAGGTCGGGGCGTTTGGCGGATAGGTTTTTGAGGTAGCCGAGCAGGAAGTCAATGTTGAGGCTTCGTTCGTGGGCTTCGTCGATGATGAGGCAGTCGTATTGCTTCAAAAGGCGGTCACGCTGGGTTTCGGCCAGCAGGATGCCGTCGGTCATAAATTTGATGACGGTTTTGTTGCAGGTTGAATTGTCGAAGCGTACCTGACAACCGACTCCTTGCCCGTATTCGGTGTTCATCTCCTCCGCCACGCGCCGCGCCATGCCGGTGGCGGCCAGTCTGCGCGGTTGGGTTACGCCAATGCGCCCGTTGGAACCTGCGCCCGCTTCCATCGCCATCTTGGGTAGTTGGGTGGTCTTTCCCGAGCCGGTGGTTCCGCAGATAATGACGATCTGATTTTTTTCGATCAGCTTAATGATTTCCGCACGCTTCCCGGAGATGGGGAGGATGTCGGGATAGCTGATTTTAAGTTGTATTCCGGGCTGATTCATACGAGCAGGAAATAACGCCATACCCGGGCGGTCGGTACAAGGAAGAAGCACTTCGAAGGTTGTTGCGATTCAGCTTTGAGATTCCGTCCTCTTGGTGTTTAAACTTTGGCTCTATGAAACGAACCATTTTAGATGCGATACGAAGAGAGTTGGAAGCGGAGCTGGCTCGCCTGCAGAATGCCAATGAGGCGTCGTCCACCGGAGCCATGCACAGTGCGCCCAACGCCGAAAAGCAACGGGATACCACGGGGCTTGAGGCGGCTTACCTGGCGCATGGCTATTCCAGAAAATGCAAAGAACTCACCAAGCAAATTGCAGCGCTTAAGATCGTTGAGGTAGAGAATTTTTCCGGTCAGGAAGTTGATGTCGGCGCATTGGTTGAGGTGGAAATGAATGGCGAGAGCGATTGCTACATGTTGCTCGATTGCGGGGGTGGAAGTGAAGTCACCGTTGATGGAAGCCGGATCACCGTCGTTACCTCCGAATCCCCGCTAGGCTCGGCGCTCATGGGAAATGTTGAGGCTGGATATTTCTCGATCCGCCCCGGCATGGAAGGGGTTGTTCTGAACGTATCCTGATGTCATCGCGTTGCCTTTACCGATCTGGTACACTGCGACTTGTAACAGGGCTATTTAAAGTCGGTGCTTGCGGCTTTGGATATTTCCCCGACGAGCCAGATTCTGGTTTTTATACGCTGAGTCAGGATCCGGCGGTCGAACCCCTCATCAAAAGAAACG
Organism: Pontiella sp.; assembly: GCA_029935255.1. GTDB lineage: Bacteria > Verrucomicrobiota > Kiritimatiellia > Kiritimatiellales > Pontiellaceae > Pontiella. The sequence goes on along the minus strand of JAOZKS010000045.1, from coordinate 624 downwards.
ACGCGGATTGCCTGCGCTGCCATAGTTCGGCCAAAACGCAGAGTGTGCCGGGATTACAAATTCTCAGTGCTTATCAATCGATTGGTGGGCGGTTCAAAAATGTAGATGTGGTTCACCGAATCCCCTTGGAAGAACGGTGGGGTGGATGGTATGCGACCGGGCAGCGGCATTCGGGATGAACAGGGGAGGTCACTACGCGATTTCGATGGAAAACACCGCTTGTTCAAATATCCTTGTAGTTATCTAATCTATTCAGCAGGTTTTCAGTCGTTGCCGGATGTGCCTGAAAATTAGGAGTGAGAAGGGGGGTATGAATTTTTTAAAGGTGGGTTTTGTTCGTGGAATAGCCGGGGCTAAATGGTTTCCCCGGTTGTTTCAGTGGATCGTTCTTGTGGTGTTTGGAATGATTATCCGGGGGGCCTTGGGAGCCAATACGCAGGATATGGCCTTTGCCAAAATACTGAGGAACACCAATCTTTCCTGTTTACTGGTCTGGTCGTATTGGTGGCCGGCCATGTTGGTGCTGGTGGTTGTGTTCGGGCGGGTCTGGTGCATGATTTGCCCGATGGAGCTGGTGACGGCGCTGATGAATAGGATTGGCCTGAAGCGACGGGCTCCCGCCCT
>JAOZKS010000288.1 GCA_029935255.1 Pontiella sp. | reverse complement strand
GCCCCAATGCGGCAGGTGATTGTGCCGAACAGAAACAATCTCGCATCTACATTAAAAAAACGCCCCCGGAGTCCAAGAGGCGTTTTTTTGTTTCGGGATGAGGTGACGGTTAGAGCGCCTTCATGTTGCCCATGGCAGCGCGAAGCTCTTCCCCGATGATTTCGATGTCGTGGTAGCGGATTTCCGCATTCACTTCGACGAGGATTTTATTGTCGACCCCGTTGCCGGTTAGCTCGAGGCCTTCACCGATCACATCCGTTTCGATCTTCAACATGAACTCCTTGAGCATCGGCCCGGCCGCATGTGCAAAGAGGTAGCAGCCGTATTCAGCGGTATCGGAAATGATGCTATTCATTTCGTAGAGCTTCTTGCGGGCAATGGTGTTGGCGATCAGGGGCGTTTCGTGATGCGATTCGTAGTAAGCGGACTCGGGCTTGATCCCCACCTCAACCATCGCTTCGAAGGCGAGCTCAACCCCCGCCTTGACCATGGCGACCATGAGGATGCCGTGGTCGTAGTATTCCTGCTCGGGGATGGCCTCGGTAGTCGGCGCGGTTTTCTCGAACGCGGTTTCGGCGGTCGCCGCGCGCCAGCTCAGCAGGTTCACATCGTCGTTGGCCCAGTCTTCCATCATCGTGGAGGAAAATGCGCCGGTGATGATGTCATCCATGTGCTTTTCAAACAGCGGGCGCAGGATTCCTTTCAGCTCTTCGGCCAACTCAAAGGCTTTGAGTTTGGCGGGATTGGAGAGCCGATCCATCATATTGGTGATACCGCCCTGCTTGAGTCCTTCGGTGATGGTTTCCCATCCGTATTGGATCAGCTTGGAGGCGTAGGCGGAGTCGATGCCCTTTTCAACCATCTTGTCGAAGCAGAGCAGCGAGCCGGCCTGAAGCATGCCGCAGAGGATGGTTTGCTCGCCCATGAGGTCGGATTTCACTTCCGCCACGAAGGAGGATTCGAGCACACCGGCATGGTGGCCGCCCTGCGCCACGCAAAGGGCTTTGGCCAGTTCAAGACCGTCTCCATTCGGATTGTTTTCGACATGAACGGCGATGAGGGTCGGGACACCGAAGCCACGTTTGTATTCTTCGCGCACTTCGGAACCCGGACATTTAGGAGCCACCATGATGACGGTGATATCTTTGCGGATCTCGGTGCCTTCTTCAACGATGTTGAAACCGTGGGCATAAGAAAAAGCGGCACCCTTTTTCATTTTTGGAATAACGCTTTCGACCACGTTGGTATGTTGTTTGTCTGGAGCAAGGTTCATGACAATGTCGGCATCCGGAAGCATTTCGTCGTAGGAGCCAACGCTGAATCCATTCTCCGTCGCGTTGAGGAACGATTGGCGTTTTTCGGAAATGGCCGCATCCCGTAGCGTATAGGAAACATCAAGACCGCTATCGCGCATATTCAGACCTTGGTTGAGCCCCTGGGCACCGCAACCGATGAGTACGATTTTCTTGCCTTTGGCTTTTTCGATTCCGTTTGCGAACTCTGCTGCATCCATGAAACGGCACGTGCCCAGCTCTTGAAGTTTCTGTCGCATTGGTAGTGTATTGAAATAATTCTGTCCCATTTGATGACTCCTTGGTTGATTGACAAGGGCGGAACCTACTCGAAACCGGGTGTTGCGTAAATTGAATTGTTTGGCATATAGTATTGCGAAATATGAAACATAAATAGGATTGGGAAAAGGAGCCTGCATTGTGGATATTCACGCATTAGAAATCTTCATCGAGACGGCAGGACGGTTGCACTTCGGCAAGGCGAGTCGGGCGTGCAATCTGAGCCCGTCGGCGCTGACACGTACGATCCAGCGTTTGGAAGAAGAGATAGGGACTCCTCTTTTTCTGCGCGACAACCGCAGCGTCGCCCTGACGGAAGCGGGAAAGCAGGTGCTGGACTATGCCCGTAATACCGTGCTGGAATGGAAGAACTTTCAGAAATCGCTGGCTTCCACAGACACTCAGGTGTCAGGAATTCTTTCCATCTATGCGTCCATTACGGCGGTATACAGCCTGCTGCCCGACCTGCTGGAAACCTACCGGACCACCCATCCCGGAGTGCAACTCGAGCTACACACCGGCGATGCCGAAAAAGCGGTTGAACAGGTGCTCAGCGGCGAGATCGACCTCGCCGTTGCCGCCTTACCCGACCGGAAGCAGACCCGGATGGAGTTTATGCCTTTAGCGGAAACCCCGCTGGTTTTCATTGCGCCGTTTTCGTTCGGCCGGATCAACTTTTCACAGATCCCGTTGGTGGTTCCCCAGTCGGGAGTGGCCCGACACCGCTTAGATGTGTGGCTAAAGGAGCATGGCATTGTTCCCAATATTTCCTCCGAAGTTGCGGGCAACGAAGCCTTGATTGCACTGGTGCGGCTGGGAACAGGCGTTGGTATTGTTCCGCAGCTGGCTCTGGAGCGCAGTCCTTTTCGCGATGAAGTACGCGTGGTGAAAAAAGCCCCTAGGCTGGCGCCGTATGTGGTAGGACTTTGCTCGAGCAAACGGAACTTGAAACGCCCGGCGGTTCAAGCGATGTGGCAACTGGCGGAAAAACTTGATTCGAGGCGAGGTGTGCCGGCTTAGAAAGAAGCCTTCTGACTCCGTCCACTTCCCGACCACATGTCATGTCTGATGCACAAAAAAAGCTCCCCGAAAATCAGGAAGCCTTTCAAAATAAGTTAAATGGAAGTGCTTAGGCTTTTTTCGAGAACAGCCGACGCGTAACAATCAGGCCTCCACCAAAGACCCCAATGAAAGCCGCCACCGTCGGTTCAGGAATAGCCTGCCATTGTCCAGGTCCTGATCCCAACACAGCAGTCACTTCTCCTGCATCATAGTTGAGGCTAGCTGGAGGAGCTGGGGGGGTTGTATCCACCCATGAGAGAGTTGTTGGAATAGAAAATTCAGCAAAAAAGCCAGCTGTTTCTTTCGTGTTTGAGTCAAATATAACCGTTTTTACATTGAGTCCATTCCATCCAGCATCTGTTTCACAGGTGTGAAAGAAGATGCCTTGCTGAATATTAAACCCATCCGTTGTTGAATAAAGTACTTGCTCAGTATCCGCATTCACAAGCTCTACCAACCAATCAGAATTCAGAGCAACCAAGGATCCATCCTTGTAACGTACTTCTCCCGAGCCCCCTAGCGGGGCACCAACTCCCCATGTCATAAGAGCGCAATACGCATTCCCACATACAAGACCAATCGCTATTACGATACTTGCTCTTTTCATATTACATACCTGTTAAAAAGTTTTAAAAATATCACTCGTAAAACTGTTTTTCGCATCATAGAAAGCTCCGCCACCTGCTGGGATAACGGCTTCCTCCAATACTCCGGAGTAGAGCCCGTACCATTTTCTGGATGAATGTAAAAAATATCCATCATAACCACTGCCACCCAGTTTGTTCGGATTCCAAATATAGAGTTTATCTGCCAATGAGGAAAAAGCACTAGCAACCGCTGTTGACAAATCAACAACAGTAGTATTGTTCATATCCATCGGTGTCGGATATGGGTTAGCGATGGTCTCCCACCCTCCTGTGTAAACCTGCGTTTCCAAGTCTGTCATCAGAACAGTACCTGAAAAGGTAATTGAGTTCGTTGCGGACGCACCATCAGGGCTTTGCACCCAAAGAGCTGTCCCTGACCTAATCTCCCGAACAACATTCGTTACAGGACTAGGCGGAATAAAGTCATAAAG
>JAOZKS010000287.1 GCA_029935255.1 Pontiella sp. | reverse complement strand
AAGAGCAGTGCCTCGACTACACCCTCGTCCTCAAAGGCGTCATTGGCCTCTCCCGCGCGCGCTTTCTCAAAGGGGCAACCGGCTCCGGTCTCGACCTTCTCGCCCGCCAGCCGCAGTGGGATCGCGGCATGGATTATAAATGCGGAACCGGCCACGGCGTGGGCTACTACCTCAACGTCCATGAAGGCCCGCAAAACTTTAGCCAAAGCAAGGAGCGCACCACGCCGCTTGAACCCGGCATGGTCATCACCGTCGAGCCGGGCATCTACAAGGAGGGCCGCCACGGCATCCGGATCGAAAATATGATCGTCGTCGAGAACGATATTGAAACCGAATCAGGCACCTTCTACCGCTTCGCCGCTATGACGCTCTGTCCGATTGACACCCCCCCCCTTCAGATCGACCTCATGTCTGCCGCCGAAATCGACTGGCTCAACACCTACCATCAAACCGTTCGCGAAAGACTCACCCCCCATCTCTCCGCCGAAGAGGCCGCTTGGCTTGAAGAAAAGACTCGGCCCCTCCTTGCTGGTTAAGCGAATTTCCGGGGTTTTTTCTTGAACAAGCGGGAGGACTTTTGGTCAGTATACGCCAATGAAGTTGTTGAAAAATATTTTAGTGGTGCTGGCTTTGCTGACGGCGACGATGCCGTGTTGCCATGCGGCGGAGCATGAGGTGCATGCCGATGTGAACATCTCGGCGATTCCCTGCGCCTGTCCTTCATGCGCCGAGTCGGCGCACCACGACGATCTCGAAATGCCGCAGGAGCTCACGGTATCGACTTCAGGCATCTCGGCTCCCGCCACACCAATCCTTCTTTTTGTCTTTTCAGAAACAAAGCCTCTCCAGAGGCCGGCCCCTTCCTCGGTCGTTGGCATTCTTGCCTCCATCCAGACCGTCCAGCTCCTGATTTGATTGCGGCTTCGTTTCCCTAAACGAGTAAAGCAATTTTAATCAGGAGTACCCTATGAACAAAAGTATAGTTTTATTGTGCGGCCTCGCATATGCCGCCGCCGGTTTCGCGGAATCCGGAACCTTAACCTTGGAGCAGGCGCTGGAGCTTGCCCGAAAAAATTCACCCGAGCTACGCGCCTTCCGCATGTATTCACAGGCGGCCGAGAAAGGCATGAGCGCCGCCGGATTGTGGAACAATCCCATTTTGAAAATGGAGGCCGAAGGGGTCGGCGGAGATCTGGATGGCTTTAACGACGGTGAATACACCATCGGCCTCATGCAGCGGTTTAAACGTGGAGGAAAGCAAGCCCATGAACGGGACATCGCGTTCCAAACGTTCGATGCGGCTGGAAATGCGGCTTTGGCGGCAGAGCTGGAATTGACGGAACAGGTTCGGCGGGCCTTTATCGAGGTAATGACCCAGCAGGAAATAGGCAAGGTGCGCGTCGAGCAGGAGCAACTCGGGCAGGCGTTTGTCGAGGTGGCGAAAAGGCGCCGTGATGCGGGCGGGGGTTCGGAACTGGATGTGGTGCAGGCCGAACTCGCGCTGGAGGAAATTATCCTTACGCAAACCTGTTGTTTTGGGGATTTGGTCGCCGGGCAGGAAACGCTCGCTTCGCTAATCGGAATCTCCGTGGCCGAACTTACCGCTCCATACTATGAACTGGAATCGCTCGATGAGATTGCGGTCGGTAATTCCTATCCGGTACTGCAGCGCTTGGCGGCCGAGTCCGAAAAGGTTCGAGCCGAGGCCCGCCAAGCCAAGGCTCAAGATGCGGCCGACGTTTTGTTGGGCGCCGGATATCGATATGAAGCCGCAGGGGATATCAACTCCTTCGTGTTTTCCATTGCGATGCCGCTGAGCTTCAATAAACGCGGACATGCGGAATCTGCGGCGGCGAGTTTGCGCGCCGATGCCGTGCTGGCCGAGCGTGAGGAAGTCCGACGGAAGCTTCAAGCAGAACTCGCGACGGTTTTGGCGCTATACAGAGGATCGATGATCGAAGTGGAATTAACGAAAAACAACCTGATTCCCAAAGCCGAACAGGCCTATGAACTAAGCCGGGCCGGTTATGATGCCGGGCGGTTTTCATGGTTGGAGCTGATTGCCGCCCAACAGAATCTCTCCGAAATCCGTATCCGCTATATCGAAGCCCTGCGCGATGCCCATCTGGCCCGCGCCCAAATCTCTAAATTTATGAAAGAAGGAAGGTAACCATGAAAAAAATGATTCTAACGACCGCCATGTTGGCGATGATGAGCTTATGGGCAGTTGCCCAAACCTGCGGTACGGGCGATTGCGACTGCGCATCTTGCACCGCCGCCGCGCAAGGAAAATTCACCCTGCCCGGACTCCAGGGGTTGGGAGAGGAAGCGCATAATCACGAAGACCACGCGCCTGCTCACCCAAAACATGACGACCACGCGGGCCATGACCATGCGGGCGATGTGCAGGCTGAAACTCCTGCCGTCCATGACGATCATGCTGGGCACGATCATGGCGAGATTGAGGGGGTGGAGCTCTCCGTGGAAATGGCGGAAAAGGTGGGAATTCAGATTCACGAAGCCGAGGGCGGAATCCTTGCCAAGGCTTCGGTTTTCCCGGCGGAGATCAAGGTGAATCGTGACCGCGCGGCATTCGTGTCGCCGCGCTATGCCAGTGTGGTGCGTCAGGTATTTGTTGAAATCGGTGACGAAGTAAAGAAGGGCGATGTGTTGGCCTCGCTGGAAAACCGCGAAACCATGGCGGTCTACACCGTCGCCGCACCGCTCGACGGAACCCTGATTTCCAAGAACCTGGCGGTCGGCGAAACGGCAGACACCGACAAGGTTCTTTTTGAAATCGCCGACCTTTCCACGGTTTGGGCGGACATCAGCATTTTTCCGAAATACCAGCATGTACTCCGCAAAGGCATGCCGGTTAAATTCATTGCGCACGACGGCCATACGGCCCGGGGATCGGTGAAATATATCAGCCCGATCCTTTCGCCCGAAACCCGCACATTCACCGCCCGTTGCGTACTGGAAGATTCGGATGAAGACTTCACGCCGGGGGCTTTTGTTCGTGCCCGGATCAATATTGAAACCGCCGAGGTTTCGGTTTTGGTCGAGCGTGAGGCCGTTCAGGTCCTAGAAGGCGAAACCGTGGTTTTTGTTCCGGGCGATCACGGCTTTCAAGCCGTGGAGGTGGCTCTTGGCTTGACCGACGAGCACAACGTTGAAATCAAGAGAGGGCTCCTTTCAGGAGATCGCTACGTCGCCGTCGGTGCCTTTGCCTTGAAGGCGCAAATGGTGACCAGCGGCATGGACCCCCACGCCGGACACGGCCACTAGAAACCTATCATCCAAAGCGACGGCCGTCGCTTTGGATGATAGGTCTATAAGGAGTTATGACATGATTACCAAACTAATTAGTGGAGTGCTTAAGAACCGGGGACTGGTGCTTTTGGCCTTGTTCGGTGTGGCAGGGCTTGGGGTGTTGGAATATCGCAAGCTCGATGTGGAGGCGTTTCCGGATATTTCGCCGATCATGGTTCCGATCTTTGCGGAGCCGGATGGGATGGCGCCGGAAGAGGTAGAGCAGCTGATTACCTATCCGATTGAGACGGCGATGAATGGGTTGCCGAATGTGACGTTGATTAAGTCGACGTCGGCGTTTGGAATGGCGGTGGTGTATGTTTATTTCACGGATGATACGGATATTTATTTTGCGCGCCAGTTGGTGTCGGAGCGGCTGAACGCGGCGATGGCGGATTTG
>JAOZKS010000286.1 GCA_029935255.1 Pontiella sp. | reverse complement strand
TCGGCGGTTGGCAAAGACAATGATCCGATCGGGACTGTCGTTCTTAATGATGTTGTAGAGCAACGGGAACTTTTCCTTGTCGGTCACGATGAAGATCTTCTGGTCGACCGTATCGACGGCCACCTGCTCGGGTTCGATATCGATGCGTTCGGGATCGACCATCCAGGCCGCGGCAAGGCGCATGACCTCGTCGGAGAGCGTGGCGGAAAAGAGCACGGTCTGGCGCTTTTCCTTATCGGGTGTCTTGTAGATGATGCGGCGCACATCGGGGATGAAGCCCATGTCGAGCATACGGTCGGCTTCATCGATCACCATGATTTCGGTGAAACGCAGGTTCACCACGCTTTTTTGGGCAAAATCGAGTAGGCGCCCAGGTGTCGCGACGACAATATCAATCACCTCATCAAGCTGGCGCTCCTGTTTGTTGTAGTCCATGCCGCCGTAAAGCACCACCGTACGCAGACCGGTGAACTTATTCAGCCCCTCGGAATCCTGCCCAATTTGCATGGCCAACTCGCGGGTCGGCGCAATGATCAGTGCGCGGGGTGAACCCGTTCCATGCTTCTCCAACGGTTTGTTGAGGCAGTGGTTGATGATCGAGATCAGGAACGCGGCGGTCTTGCCGGTACCGGTCTGCGCGCGGCCCGCCATATCCTTTCCCTTGAGTGTTCCGGGAAGAATCTCGCCCTGGATCGGGGTGGCATGTTGCCAGCCCAACGCATGGATACTGCGCATTAAACGGGGATGCAGATCCAGATCGTGGAAGCGGATCTTGCCTTCCTCCGGAGCCACGGTGAACTCGGAAGGATCCCAAGGGGTTTCTTCATCACGCGGTTGCAGTGCCTGCTTGGGCAATGGCTTGAATTGATTTTCCGGACGCGGCTCGCGTTTTTCCTGCACGCGCGGCTTACGCTCGCGGGGTTCGGATGACCGTTTTTCCGGCCGTGCTCCCCGCTCCTTTTGGCGCTGTTCATGGCGCTTGATAAAGGCCTGCTTGCGATCCTCTTCCTCGGGGCGGAATTCCGCAAGGCGCTCTTCATAACCGGCCGAAGGCTGCTTTGCTTGTGGTTTCTTCTTCTCCGAGCGGCCTTGGCCACCCTGTCCTTTCCGGCGGGGTTGCTGCGGGCGGGACTTTTTCTTTGGCCCGCTACCGGGGCTCCACTCTTCCTGATGCGGCTTTAATTTTTTCTTCTGCGAGGACGAGGATTTGTGTTGTTTCTGTGCTTCTTGTTTCTTCGGCTCGTCCTTTTTACCGAAAACGGAAGCGATTTTTTTTATGATGCTCAATGTTTAGTCCTTTCGCATCCGAAAGGGCTGGAAGAATGGATTGTTGGAGGGGTGCATTTCTGCGTTTAAAAAAAGGTTTGGTGCTCCGTCGAGAGTTATATTCGGATTTTCCAGTAGTCCAAGAATCCATTCTTCCATCATCTATCGGATGATGTGGTTAGTCTTTTCTGCAGTCGTTTGCAGCTTTAATTTGCGCTGCGGGCTGGTTCTTCCGCACGTTGCGTCTTTCTCACCGGTAGGCGTCTGCCTGAGTTGTTTCCGGTCGAATGCGCGCGAATGTCTCGGAAAAGCACTTCAAAGGCAACCCTTTAGCACATCTATTTAACTGCCGCGCCGGGGCCGAGGTCGCCCTCGACGGTGACGAGCTTGAGGGTATCGCCGAGGGAGGCGGCGAGTAGCATGCCTTCGGATTTCACGCCGCGCAACTTGGCCGGCTTGAGGTTGGCCACCACTACGATGGTTTTCCCAACGAGCTCTTCGGGCGTGTAGTGCAAAGCAATGCCGGCCACGAGCTGGCGCTTTTCATCGCCGAGATCGACTTGCAGTTTAAGCAACTTGTCGGCCCCTTCGATGGTTGATGCTTCGAGCACGACGGCGGTTTGAAGTTTTACGTTCATGACTTGGTCGAAGGTGATTAAACCATTATTGGGTACCTCGACCTTTTGTTTTTTCGCTTTCGCGGCAGGCTTCTTTTGCTGATCCTTAACGAGGCTGGAAGCCTCGTCTACTTTCTTGGCTTCGATGCGGGGGAAGAGTGCGCCGGGCTGGGAGATGGCGGAGCCGGGAACGAGTACGCCGAATTCGGCGAGCTTGCCGAGGTGCGGCGTGGCATCGGCCATGCCGAGCGCGGTGCGCAGGGCGCGCATTTTTTCGGGCATCACCGGATAGAGCAATGCCGCGCAGACGCGCAGGCATTCGGCGGCGGTGTAGAGGCAGTGTGCCACCTCGGCTTCCGAACCTTCCTGCTTGGCAAGACTCCATGGCGCGCGCTCCTGCAGGTAGACATTGATTTTCCGGACGGCGGTCATGACCATAGCGACTGAGCTGTCGAGCTTCATATTTCCGATCATGGGCCCCATTTGTTCGGCGGCGGCAACGGCATCTTTCCAGAGACCGTCTTCGAGCGTGGTATCAAATCCGGCATCCGCAGCGGCGGGTGCCGGCATTTTATCATCGCAGTAGCGGCTGATCATGTTGAGTACGCGATTGGTAACGTTGCCGAGGTCGTTGGCGAGGTCGGCGTTGTAGCGCTTGACGAAGGCCTCTTCGGTGAAGGAGGCATCCTGGCCAAGGGTCATTTCGGCGATGAGGAAGTAGCGGAAGGCATCGACGCCGTAGGTGTCGATCATCGCCATCGGATCGACAACGTTGCCGAGCGACTTGCTCATTTTGGTGCGGCCAGTCAGCCACCAGCCATGGGCGAAGATGGACTGCGGCATTTCAACGTTCATGGCCTTGAGCATGGTCGGCCAATAGACGGTGTGGGTGGTGAGAATATCTTTTCCGATCAGGTGAGTGGAGCAGGGCCACCACTTTTTAAATTGCTCTTCGTCGGATTTGTAGCCAACGGCAGAGATATAGTTGATGAGTGCGTCGAACCAGACATAGGTGACGAAGTCGGTGTCGAACGGAAGCTCGATTCCCCACGAAAGGCGGGATTTGGGACGCGAGATGCAGAGATCCTGCAGGGTCTTGGTTTTGAGGAAGCCGAGGGTTTCGTTGGCGCGGAAAGCGGGCTGGATAAAGTCGGGATGGGTTTCGATATAGTCGATGAGCCAGTCTTGATATTTTCCCATGCGGAAGAAATAGTTGGATTCAACAATGGAGTCGACCTTGCGGCTACATTCGGGGCAATTGCCTTCGACGAGGTCCTTTTCGGTGAAGAAGCGTTCGCAGCCGACGCAATACCAGCCTTCGTATTCGGCCTTGTAGATTTCGTCCTTGTCGAACAGCTCCTGCAGGGTTTCCTGAACCACCTTTTTGTGGCGCGGTTCGGTGGTGCGGATAAAGTCGTCGTTCTTGATTTCAAGGCGCTTCCAGAGTTCCTGAAAACGGACGACGGTTTGGTCGCACTGTTCCTGCGGAGTGATGCCGTTTGCATCGGCGGCCTGCTGCACCTTTTGGCCATGCTCGTCGGTTCCGGTGAGGAAGTGGGTCGGCACATCGAGCAGTCGGTGGTAGTTGGCCAGCACATCGGCGAGGATCGTGGTATACGAATGGCCAATATGCGGCTTGTCATTCACATAGTAGATCGGCGTGGTTACATAGTATTTGGATGGGTTTTCGGCCATGGAATTCTTCCTTTAAATTGAACCGCAGAATATTGAACATAATTGAGATCGCAACGAGAACTTTATGACGAATGTCGAAGATTTTTACTTTCCCACACAAAGGTACCAGACCTGAATGGCACTAAGTTAAGGGTTTTAAGAATTT
>JAOZKS010000285.1 GCA_029935255.1 Pontiella sp. | reverse complement strand
AAGGGCTTTGCGTGGTGATCAGTCCTTTGATTTCGCTGATGAAGGATCAGGTCGATGCCGCCAAGGCGAACGGATTGGATGCGGAGTTTTTGAATAGTTCGTTATCTCCTAAGGAGCGTTTTCGTGTTTTCCAGTCGTTGGATAATCACCAGTTGGATTTGCTCTATGTTTCGCCCGAACGTTTTGCCATGCCGGAGTTCATGGCCACGCTCAAGCAGGCGCGGGTTTCCTTTTTTGCAATCGACGAAGCGCATTGTATTTCGGAATGGGGCCACGACTTTCGCCCGGACTATCTCTCGCTCTCGAATATTGTGAAACACTTTCCCAAATCGGCGGTTGCGGCGTTCACGGCTACGGCCACCCATAAGGTTTCGACGGATATTGTCTCCAAGCTGGGTTTGCGCAATCCGCATTTAACGAGGGCTTCGTTCGACCGCCCGAACCTGTTTTATCAAGTGGTGCCCAAGGATAATCTTGATATGCAGTTGCTCGAATTCCTGCATGAGCACAAAGGGGAGTCGGGCATTATCTACCGTACTACGCGCAAGAGCGTCGAATCCACCGCCGAATTTTTGCAGGAACAGGGTGTGCAAGCCTTGGCCTATCACGCCGGATTGCCCCAGAAGCAGCGCAAGGAAAATCAGGAGAGTTTCAATCGCGATGAAGTGGATGTGGTGGTGGCCACGATTGCATTCGGCATGGGCATTGACAAATCCAACGTCCGCTTTGTCCTGCATGGCGACCTGCCGAAAAACATGGAGGGCTACTATCAGGAAACCGGAAGGGCGGGGCGCGATGGTGAACCGGCGCACTGCCGCCTCTTTTTCAGTCGCGGCGATATCGTTCGCATTCGCTATTTTATTGATCAGACCGAGAATCCTGCCGAAAAGAAAATTGCCGAAGAACAACTCTTCCAAATGGTACGTTTTGCCGAGGCCAACGTTTGTCGTCGAAAGAATATTCTGGGTTACTTTGGGGAAACCTACGGAAAGAAGAACTGCAAAACATGCGATATCTGCATGGGCGATGTCGAGCGGGTCGATGCCTCGGTGGCCGCGCAGAAAATCATGTCGGCGATCCATCGCTCCGGCCAAAAATTCGGAGCCGTGCACATTGCCGACATCGTGGTGGGGGCCAAGACCCAGAAGATTCGGCAGATGGGCCACGACCAGCTCAAGACCTACGGCGTGGGAAAAGATCAAGAGAAGAAATACTGGCGGAGACTGATCGACAATCTATTAGCGCAGGACTGCATCATTCAAAATCAGGAACAATTTTCCGCATTGGAACTCACGGTTAAAGGGCAGCAGATTTTGCTCGGGAAGCAGCGCTTCGAAGTAATTCTCCAGAAGGCGGTCAAGAAGGCTTCGTTTGCGAGATTGACCGGCGACTATTCCGAAAAGCTCTTTGCCCAACTGCGCTCCGAGCGCCAACGGATTGCGCAGGCCGAAGGCGTTCCGCCTTTTGTGATTTTTTCCGACCGGACGCTACGTGAAATGGCGCTCTACTTTCCCGATACGGCGGAGCAGATGGCGGGGATCTCCGGCGTTGGTGCGGCCAAGCTTGAGAAATATGGGGATACCTTCATGACGATTATCGAGATGTATAAGCACATGCATCCTGAAGAGGCGCAAAAACGATCTATTTTGAAGGTGCCGATTAAAATTCAGAAGAAGCGCAAGAAGGCGGGGAAAACGATTTCGGAAACGTTGGCGCTGGCCGAGCAAGGATTGACCCTCGAGGCCATTGCGGCCATGCGTAGTCTGACCGAAGGAACCATCAGCCAGCATATCGAAAAGCTACTTGAAGAGGGGCAGGGAAAAGGCCTCGATGTTGATCAACTCCTTGATCCCGCCAAACGCCTTCAGGTTGAAGAGCTTTTTAACCAGCATGGTAACAAATCGATGAAATTTATCATCGAAGCTTCCAACGGTACCGTCACCTACGCAGAGCTTCGCCTCGTCCGCGCCTTCATGCAGATGGTGTAGTCGATCCTGCCTACAGCAAGGATTCTCCTCGAATTAACTAGCCTCCACAGCCGCTTCGGTTCAGGTTCCCCTGTTTCCAAAACAATACCGAACTTTAGCGGAATAGATTTTTAACCACGAAATACACGAAAGCTGTTGAGCGATTTTATTCCCTTTTCGTGTGATTCGTGTGTTCCGCGGTTCACTTAATACGAATTACGAGGGACGATGTGAACACATTTAAAGATCTCGGCATTGCCGATGGCTATCTCAAGGGACTGGCGGAGCTGGGTATTCAGACACCGACGGAAGTCCAATATAAAACCATTCCGAAACTGCTGGGGAAGACCACTGATTTTATTGGACAGGCGCAGACCGGAACCGGCAAGACCGCCGCTTTCGGCCTGCCGCTTTTGGCGAGTGTGAACGCAACGCTGCCGCAGATTCAAGTGGTCGTTTTGGCTCCGACCCGCGAGCTGGCGAAACAGGTGCAGAAACAACTCTTCAAGTTTACCAAATATACCGAACGAATCTTTTCGGAGGTCGTTTGCGGGGGCGACAAGATTGATCGGCAGATTGAAGCCTTAAAACGTCCAACTCAGGTGCTCGTTGCAACCCCCGGTCGTTTAATGGATCTGCTCCGGCGCAAGGCCGTCGACCTTTCCCATGTCAAAATCCTTTTGCTTGATGAAGCCGATGAAATGTTAAAGCAGGGCTTTCGCGACGATATTGAATCCGTCATGAAGATCACCAAGGGCAACCGTACTATTTGGCTGTTCTCCGCTACCATGCCCCCGGGTATAAAGAAGATGATCAGCCGATACATTTCTGCTGAAGCACCATTTCTCAAGATCGACAAGAAACACATCGTTAATCCGAATATCCGGCATCAATTCATTCTCTGTAAGGAGGGGGAGAAATTGGATCAAATCGTTCGATTCCTCGAAGACCGCAACGAACAGCGCGGCCTCATTTTTTGCCGGACCCGCGCGGATACCATCGCTTTCGGGAAGTCGTTGGAATCAAATGGAATTTCCAATGTCGTACTGCATGGCGATCTGATGCAAACCGAGCGCGATAAGATCATGCGGATGTTTAAAAAGGAACGTGCACGCATTCTTGTGACGACCGATGTTTCCGCTCGCGGGATCGATGTGGAGGGGCTCTCTTTTGTGATCCACCACCAACTGCCCGAAAAGAACGAATACTATACACACCGCAGCGGACGCACTGCCCGCGCTGGCAAGACCGGTATCTCTTTGGCGCTGATCACCCGCTTCGATGAAAAACGCATTGCCCGTTTGGAAAAGCAACTCGGCATCTCTTTTCGCGAAGTGGGCTGAACCTATGAAGGAGCGTATTCAGATTTTCACAGACGGTGCCTGCCGGGGGAACCCGGGGCCGGGCGGCTATGGCGTGGTGCTCATGGCCGGTGACCGGGAAAAAGAGTTGTCGGGGGGCTTTCGCAAAACCACCAATAACCGGATGGAGTTGTTGGCCTGCATCGAAGGCCTCCGTTCGCTGAAACGTCCAGGCAACGTGGTGCTGACCAGCGATTCGAAATATGTGGTAAACGCCATGATCAAGGGCTGGGCCAAACGGTGGCGGGCCAACGGATGGAAGCTCTCCCCCTCGAAGCCCGCGAAAAATCCCGACCTATGGAATGAACTGCTCGATCTGTGCGAAAAGCACGAGGTTGAATTCAAATGGGTGAAGGGGCACAGCGAGCACCCCGAAAACGAGCGGTGCGACGAGCTGGCC
>JAOZKS010000284.1 GCA_029935255.1 Pontiella sp. | reverse complement strand
TGGTTAACGGGCACTTGGCGCTGTTTTACAAACGCCAGTTCGGCAAGCTTGCCGTCGATGCCCATGTGAGCGGTACGGTGGGCCATATCGAAAGCTACGACACTACGCACGAGCTACAGGAATTTAGCGAAACCATCAGCACCGCCAGCATCAAAATCGACTGCACCTACCCGCTCGGCATTGCGATCGCCGACGATCCGCTTTTCGTGGTGGGCCACCTTGGAAACAGTACCATCCTAACCGATCTGCACAGCGATCTCGGCATTTCCAGTATCTACGAAACGGGGCTATCCCTTCAGGCCGACATCACACGGCACGGCCTTCCGATAAAAAAAGTCGGCCTCGGCGCCATGGTTCTCTGGGGCGAGGATGCAATCGGCTGGGGGCTTCGCACCACGTACCGTTTCTGAAACCCCCAACATAGCCAAGCAATTCAGCAACTCCCTGTTCTCTTTTATAACCTCGAAGAAATTGGCCAGAGGCATTACGTTGATTCGGTTTAAATGATTTATGGGTTTGGAGAATAAATATGAAATGGATGAGTGGGATTTTGTTTCTGACCGCGTTGCTATGCCTGGCGGGGTGTTCAACCACGAAAGAGGATAAAAAGGCCGCCGATTGGATTCTTTATTTCAGTCCAAGTTCGGGAACGAATGATGTGCATTACTCAACGGATCGGATTTCAACTGATTTTTCGGTGCTGTCAGCCTTATCCGCAGAACTGGATAGCCTTGAGAATGAATGGGCTGTATTGAACCGAGAGCTTCTTTTCAGAGAGAGGGGATATGGAAGCGATCTGGAGAACAAGAAGGTTGAACTGATGCTTTTCCGGTTCACCAATGCCCTTGATTCGCTGTGGGATATGGTGGCGTTTTACCGCTCGGCATCGGCTCCGGATAAACATGTCCAGACTAAGGGAGGGATTCTGGGGATGCGCGCAGAATTGGAATACAGCTACCACAGCTCACGTTTTTCCGCACTTTTCCATGATCAGAAAAAGTTAATCCATCTGTTGAATACGGCTCATCCAAGCTTTGGAATCTCCGAGGGTGCGTATGATCGTATAACCTATAATGTGACCTCGATTGATTATCTCGAACGGTTGGATCTGGTCTGGTATTCATTCTGCAGGGAGCTGTCTAATCCAGACAGCGAACTTTCCAAGGTTCGGAACATGTGCCCGGAATACGCGGAACTCATTTCGGAAATGGACGGGCTTCATGCGGGAGCGCATCTTCAGACAGAATATATCCTGTATGCGCGCTGGAGTCATTTCCCGGAGCTGAAAAACCGTCTGGCGCACGACACCATTGCAAAAACCGGTGATGAAATGGCTGGGGGGTGGAACAAAAGCGTCACGGGAACACGCGGATTTGTTTTTAAAAATGTGGCTCGAATGAAAAGCCCCACATCGCACATTCTTATCTTTTCCGATACTCAAACGGAACAGATCAAATCGCTGCTTCAGCCGGGCGATATTCTTCTAACATACACCGCCGGATATATGAGCGATGTTTTTCTTCCGGGAAACTTTAAGCACGGCATAACCTATATCGGAACGGTTGAGCAACGCAGAAAGGCCGGACTAACCCATTCGCTATTGAATGAACGCGCGGTTTCGGAGGAGCAGGGCTCTCGGCTGATTAAAGAGGTGGAAACCTCGACCACACCGGATGGTTATCCGGCAAATATTATCGAAGCGGTTGCCGAAGGCGTGGTGATGCACTCACTGGATAAACTGTTGAAAACCCATATCAACCGTCTGGTGGTGATTCGGCCTCAATTTACGGAGCAAGAACGTTTGAATCAGCTGGTTTTACTCTTTCAATATGTCGGAGCGCCGTATGATTTTAAATTTGATTTTGAAGACGATGCCTTTCAATGCTGCACGGAAGTGGTGTATCGCACAACGGATGGAAAGGGATCCATTGATTTTTCACTGGAGGAGATGAAGGGGCGGTGGATTCTGTCGGCAGACGACATTCTCCATTATCACTTAGCGGATAATCCGAAAGCATTTGAGTTTATTCTGTTGGTTGATCAATCCCCGGATAAGGACAACTACAATGCGGAGTTCCATACCGGCGAAGCTGGACTTGCAACGTTATATGAACTGATGGAAATACGGCAACCGTAGAATCCCATTTGGATATGGAATGATATTAAATCGCAGGCGGAGCATCCTGCTCCGGCCACACTACCGTCGCCTTGGCTTCGGGGCGCAAAGTTTGGCGAGCAGGGTTTCGAGCATGAGATCGTGCGGAATCGAACCTTCGGAAACCATCCGCTCGTGCGTATCCACCGCCAACTGCTTACGAGCGGCCAGCCCGCGCGCGGTGTAGGGCGAAGCCTGATTGGCAAACTTTCCGGCACGGAACCAGTGCATCTTACGCGGATCATCCGCCATCTCCGAAAAATAGTCGTCGATCTCCGGATCATTGCTCCACTGAATCCGATTTCCATTCAGGCGCAACCAGCCCGCATCCATGTACTCCTTAAAGCGCAGCAGATTTTGGAACAAACTCTCGATGGCGATAATCAACCGTATCGCGCTCTCCTTTTGGAAAATCAACTGGCGAAAAATCCGGATGGCATCTCCTAGTTTTCGCTCCGCGACAGCATCGGTAAAATCCCACGCGATTGCTTCGCTGGAGGCAGAGGTAATGGCCTGCACATCTTCGAGGGTAATGCTTCGATCAGCTCCTTTGTAGAGCACCATCTTTTCAGCCTCATTCATGATCTGCCGCGTTTCAAAGCCGGTCTTTTCAATGAAGGCATCGACCGCAACGGAATCAATGGAAAATCCTTCGCGTTTGAAGAGGGTGATCGCACGCTTCAGGGCGACAGGGCGCGCCTCGTAGTCGCGCTCGGGAATATCGTATTCCGTCACCTCGCCCGCAGCGGCCACGGCCTTATAGAAGGCGGAACGCTTATCAACGCCCGGCGACGAAATGATTAGAAACTGATCCTCGGCCAACCCCGCCTTGATATCGGAAGCCAGCTCGCCGAGTAGGCGCTTCACCCGATCATTCTTCATGATCACCGCATTCTTGAAAAAGGACGCATCGCGAAACCAAACCACCTTTTTCCCGCCAAACAGGCCGACCGTGCGGAAGGCCGCAACGCACTGATCGATCGCCGCCGCGGCATCATCGATTTTCGCCGCACTCCCATCGATCACCTCCAGCGAAAGCGCCTGCTCCGCTTCGGGGCAGATGGCATCCACCCGCTTGCGGGCATTGAGCCCCACCAGATATTCATCGTTTCCATAAAAAAGATATACGCTGTCCGCCATGCCATTCTTCCTCTTCCAATCCGTGGAAGATATGATTTAATGCCGGGGTTTGAAATCACAAAGCGCGTGTAGAAAGCAGGAATCTCTACTCTCTTGCGCTTCCAAAGGTTGGAAGATTTCGCTAGAAACAATTCCAACCTTTTGGAAATCATTTCCGCGGGAGGGTGTGGATGTCGGCAAAAGAGGCGAAGGCGCGAATCAAAATCAACAAGCTGCTTGAAGAAGCGGGTTGGCGTTTTTTTGATGACGGGAGCGGGCCTGCCAACATTGTTCTCGAACCGCATGTAAAAATTACCCAAACACAGATTTCGGAACTGGGAGAAAATTTCGAGGAAACCAAAAGTGGATTTGTCGACTTTCTTCTGCTCGATGAAAAAGGGTTTCCGTTTGTGGTATTGGAAGCAAAGGCGGAGAAAATCAATCCGCTAAGCGCAAAGGAGCAGGCG
>JAOZKS010000283.1 GCA_029935255.1 Pontiella sp. | reverse complement strand
TTAGTGCCATTCCTGTCGGAACCCCTTTCTGCCATAAAATTCCCAGAAGAGCCGTCTTTGTTCGGATTTATTCCGGCCGCAATAGAAACCCGAGATTATCAATGCAAATGGTTCCATCCGGATGGGCCCCATCGACGAAATCAAAAAGAACGGAGAACCCTTTTTCCATTGCCCGCAGCAGTTTTTTATCGGGGATCTCCAATTGATAGGAGGCCCATTTTCCAGCGGAATCACCCAGCGTGACTTCTCCGCAAGGAATCCAGAATGCATTTTCGCTCTGAAGCACAACCTGCAACTTGAGTTTCTTGGGCGAGGGCTTAAATCCTTTCGGAACAAAAACATCAAAACGAACGCCCCCGATCCGCCCCCGAGGCACTTCACGTGGATATTTTTTAATTTCCAGAATCCGGTTATTTGGTTGGGAAACATCCTCCCCCGGCATTTCAAGCTTCAGCACCTGCCCATCGCGCCCATCAATCGGCCCAAACCCATGTTCAAACAAAGTTTGATACGGCTCGTCAATCGAGCCGTCATCAAAATTCCACGCAATAATTTCCTCAAGCACAACCGGCTTAAAGTCGATGGCCTTTTCAGCGCGTCGCCCATCGCACTCTACCGTCACCGTAACAAGACCGGCCCCCTGCGGCTTTAGAATGAAACGAGAAACCGCACCGGTTAGTTTTGATTGGGTCTCTTCGATTTCCGCATCGCCTTCGATGGAAAAGTCCACCGAGCCAAGATCTCCCGTGTACGGCAGATCCGTGCCTTGCTGGAACGCCCGAACCCATCCCTCCACCCTGAGGTCGCCGAGCCCGCTTTCCGGAAGCAACAGGCGTAGTTCCGGCTTGGCGGCGGGGCTTAACAAAACGGCCGACGGGGCATCACCGTTGAATTGGAAGACCTTGACACAGTACGGGGGAATGGTGACTTTCATTCCATCGGACATGTTCCGTTTTTGAACCGATGGGCCTGAATTCCAGTCGGCAAGAAAACGCTCCGCGTTCCAGAAATATTCGCGGGAAGACAGCGTGATCTCCGCCCCGCTCGATGCGGTTTTAAATCCATTCAAATCGATGGTTAGAGGATATGAGTTTTCGCGGGACTCATTCATCACCATCACATAGAGGGTTTCCCCGTCGCGCGTGGCATAGGCATGCAAGTCCGTCCCCTCTATCATTTCGGTGCGGACGAGCGAATTTCCCATATAGTGCGACCAAAGCCAGAATCCCCAATAGCGCGCAGTTGGAACAAACTCGTCCCCTCTTGCAACGAGCATGCCGTGGCCGTTGTCCTTGCCACTGAACATATCCCACACCGTGGCGGAATCGATGCCGCACTTCGCCATTTCCCCGATCCACGAAGCAAACCAAAGTCCATTTACCAATCGGTAGGCATCCTGGTCCTTCGGCAGCTTGGAGTTCCATTCCGTCACACTGTATTCAATTTCACCGACCCGTTCGGGCTGATATTTTTCAACCAACCGATCGAGCTCTTTCGCAAAAGGCTTCAGGGCATCCACCCCGTCGAACAGCTTTTCCTCGGTGGCGAAGCTGGTGCGCAACCAGTAGTAGTGAAGCGTAATGAAATCAACATATTCCCCGGCATCGCGCAACAACGGCTCGAAATATTCCGAGTGCTCCACATCGCAGGAAGGGCCGCCGATTTTAATGGTCGGATCAACGGCCTTCATCGCCTTGGCATAGGCGATGAAGATTTCGGTGTATTTTTCGGCATCCATGGTGGAACCATCCGGGCGGATATGCCCCGTTTCCCACGCCCCGTTCAGTTCGTTTCCGATCTCCCAGTATTCGATGCCCCAGTTGTTTTCAATATTCGCCCAGCGCACCCACTCGGCGGCCATTTCCGGCGTGCCACTCCCGGCATTAACCGTGACCAGGTTGCGGGCCTTCGGATGCATTCGCGTCACCTCGTGCATGGTCTTTGCATCAAGGTTGATAGACGAGGCCTTACCCCAATCCTTCGCATCAATCCAGAATCCCGGCCGATAGCCGGAATAGTCCATCTCCCAGTAAGGAGCCTGATATTTGGATTGATCAACAGTTTGGCCGTCTATGACCCCATTGCCATTCCAATAATATTTATCCGACGCCGACCCGCCCGGCATGCGAACCAGCCCAATATCCACATCGGCCATATAGCCCAACATCGCCGTTTCAAACTGCTCCGGCGCATTATACAGCGCAATGTTGATTCCGAGGAGGTGGGATCGGTTGATTGCCGCAATCTCCTGTTCGGGATACACCGATAACGAAACCTCGATTGCCTGCACTCCCAGCGCACAGGCCAAACCCAACCCAACCAGATAGGTATTCTTCATTTAATCTTTCCCATTTGTTTCCAATTCAAATCCAACCGTCCACGCCACTTCGCGATTCTCAGGCGCATCGATCTGTACACGTAACTTCCAGCCGTCTTTTTCAAGAATTTTAATTTTCACGCCGGAATTTCGATCCTGTTTAGAAACTACCACACGGACCGCCTTCCATGAACCACCGTCCTTCATGGCGGCAATGCGAATTTCGTAGGGATCGTTTCCGGTAATCCGGCTTACGCCTGGGGAGATCCCACGCGAGGTGCCGATGGTTCACGACACATCTTTCACCTCAACCAGACTGATAATCTAGCAGGTGCGGGCGGGAACGGTGCGGTTCAATGAATGCATCGCCACGCAATCCTTGCTTCTCTTTTAGAAGGGTTGTTTCTCGAATCGGAGCATAATAATTTCTCCCAACGGGTCGCGCCCTTCAGCGGGAACCTGCACATGCAATCCATTATCGTTGCGGATCCCCACCGTTGCATTCGGGTTTCCGAGCACCCGTGCCTCCACCGGCTTCAGATCGGTGGCTAAAACAATCTCTTCCATCCCGGAAAGCTTTTCACCCGTCAAATGCACGTAGACGGTATTCGCCGAACGGGTCAGCGGAGCTTCGCTCAACTTTTCCCATCGCTTGATGGGCTGCACGCCAAAAAAGGCCGCCTTGCGCGGTTCGATCCACTCACTCAAGATTTTCGCCTCGGCCACGAGATCCGAGCGCAGTTGGCCGTCTCCATTGGGACCGATATTCAACAGGTAGTTCCCGCCCAAGGCCCGAAGCGTACTGAGCCGTTCCAGAATCTCGTGCATCCGTTTTACATCCGGCTTACTCGACGGCGCCTTTTCATACCCCCAACTCCAGCCGTGCCAGATATCGCAGAATTCAAACCAGATCGGCTCGTAGACTCCGGCATTTTGATGCGGGTCGACAATATGCGCCCACTTGGATTCGAAGGTGAAAAAGTCACCTGCCGAGCTCTGTATCTTTTTCAGCTCGGCGGAGGTATTGGCGGTGTAGTCGGGATTGGTGACTTCGCCCCATCGCGGATTGATGAGAATCTGCGGTTGTAGCGTGTAGATCCAGTTGCGCATTTTATTTCCGTACTCATTACCGGGAACATCCCCCATCCAGCTTGCGCCATCAAACCAGATCACATCGATCTCGCCATAGTTGCTGAGCAGTTCGCTAAGCTGACCGACGGTGTAGTCGATCCATTTCAGGTATTCGGCTTTGTTCTGCTCTTCGGGGAACGGCAGCTCCATCGGGTTTTCACGATCGAATTTCTGCGCCACAACCGGGAAGCCGCTGATGTGGTTGTTATAGCCCCAGTCGCGCGGTGAAAAATAGAACCCAACCTTCAGGCCATACCGGCGTGCGGCGGCGACATATTCCTTGAGCAGGTCACGAC
>JAOZKS010000282.1 GCA_029935255.1 Pontiella sp. | reverse complement strand
TCCCGACCTATTGCTCCCAAAGCAACCGCGCTACCAGACTGCGCTACGCCCCGTTCCAAAAGATTGAATACTTCCAGAAACTGGAAATTTCCGTGTATTGGAAAGCGCGAGAATATCGGCTATCCGCGAAGGAAAGGCAATCTCTTTTTTCAGCCTTTTACACATCAGTCGATTTTACGGAACCCATGTGTTTTTAGTCTCCAATAGGGTTTGTTTTCATTAGCGGGCTTTGGCAATGTTCCGTTCGTTTTGCATCTCAATGACTTGGGTATCCTATGGCGAAAAAAGAATATTCATCCAAACTCTGCAAAGAGCTCACGCGTCTGGCGGAAGATCCAAAACTGAACGTTCGCCACCGCCCTATCCGCTATGAAAACGGCACCGTACTCCCCGTCGAAATCACCGGCGTGTTTCCCGCCATCGAAGGAAAGGCCGAACTGACGGTCGACAAGTTTCTCGGTGGCGGCTTTGCGGGACAGGTCTACCGCTGCAGGCTCACGGACCTCGAACTGCCTTCCGGGGGAGGTATTCCGGGGTTGGAAACCGGAAAACTCTATGCGATCAAGATTGTGATTCCGCCCAGCTCCTTTTCGCGCTGGTTCCGCAATACCACCTATTGGCTCGCCTTCCAAGGGCCGTTCAGTTCGCAGGTCAACCTTGGTGCCTGCCGCGCCGGACTTGCTTGGCAGAAGCTCGTGCGCCGCGCCAGCCTCGTTAAATTCGGTCGTGAAACCGCGGTTAAAGATGCTTATGCCTCGTTCTGGGATTCCAACCTGAATGCCTACGGCGAAATTACCGAATGGGTTGAAGGTCGTATGTGGAAGCTTGAGGCCGATGGCGATATCACGAAACGTTTCGACTGGCGCAATGTTCCGCTGGCCGACACCGGCAGCCCCGAATATATCGATAAGCGGCGCTTTATGGCTGGCATGGTCGAGCTGATGCACGACATGGGTGCTCCTGAATTCGCGCGGCAGTATGAGTGGTCGACCATGAAGAGCCAGCCCAATTGCATGAAGCGCTCCGATACGGAGGACGGCGGCCTCTGTGCCATCGACTTCCGCGCAGGCCTCGCCCTACTCCCTTGGTTGCCGATGAGCCCCGGCGACTTCAAGCTGATCCTCGATGGTCTCTTCAAGCGCCACAGTCTGGTTCAGTTCGACCGCTGTGATCTCTCCAGACTGGAAGTCTACGTGGCGCAGCATCCCGATGTGTTTTCCGATGTGCGACCTATGATCGACGAACTCAAAATTCAGGATCGTATCTACCGCCGCTCTTTGCTTGATATCACCCACCACGGCCTTCGTCCAATCTTCGACCGTGAATTGCAACGAGACATTATCGCCGGACTCGTTGAGGGATATGCCGCCGACGATCTCGTGGATGAGGTTTTTGCCGAAAAGCTCCGCAAGGGAGGGTTGCGCTTTGCACTCTTCCATCTGCTTGGTGCCGTTCCGATTCTCGGGAAAATGGTGCGCCAGCGCTGGGGCAGCCGGGCCTTCCGAAAGCATATGCTCAGTCTCTTTACCAAACCAACCTACTTCAAGGCGGCACTGAAAGCCCGCGCGGCACACGATCTGATCGGCTGGCACCGCGCTGGGCGCACGAACGAAGTGCGTACCCGTAAACTTGCCGCCGCTCCAGGACTCTTTTTCATCGAGCGCTTCACGATTGGCCTGTTACCGGTTGGTTTGCATTGCTTCTGCGCTCGCCCCATCATTGCATGGAACGGATTCGTGGGGTTTTTTAAATTTATCTACGACTTTGCCTCCGATGAAGCCTTCCGCGAGCAGTGGTTCCTTGATCAAGTGATCGAGGGTGAAAAAGACGGCATGCTCTCCAAGGAAGAGCACGACCATATTGTTTCGATCATCAAGGAACCGTTCATCGTTAAATACCTCAAAAGCATGGCGGTTCATTTTTGCACGATTCCGGTGACACAGATTGTAAGCGTGGTCACCGGCGGATTTATTGCAGCCTATGTTTTGAGCAAGGGAGGATCGAAGGCCGAAGCCTCGCTGGCCTTTGCCGGAATTGTTGCACTCTTTCAGGTTACCCCCATTTCGCCGGGGTCGCTCTGCCGCGGGTTCTATGTGGTTTACCTCATGATCCGCGAACGCAACTGGCGTGATTATCTTGTGGCCGCGCCACTCTCGTTTGTGAAGTACATTGGTTACCTCGCGTTCCCGCTGCAGATGACCACGACCTATCCGCACCTTGCACGCTTTCTCGTTAGTCGCCGAGCCACTGCGGTGGTACATATTATTCCCGTGTTCGGGGAACATGGCGCCCTGATGGAGCATTGGGTGTTCGATCTGTTTTTCAACGTGCCGCAAATCTTTGGTCGCCATATCAAGAGCGTACTGACGGCGTGGATGCTCCTCGGCATGGCGATCATCCTGCCTGCCCTTTTCGGGGTCACGACCAAGGGCTGGGTTGGGTTGATGATCGCGCTGATCGCCGTCTTCATCTTCCCTCGCATGATTTTCTTCCCCCTGCTCAGCCGAGGGAAATAGAGATTCCCAGCCATGAAAAAACCCCGCCGAAAAGCGAGGTTTTCTCTTATTCCATGGGCTGGAGTTCTACCTATTCACCCTCTGCTTCCAGGAGGCGTTCGGCTTCAAGAGCGGCGGCGCAACCCGTTCCTGCGGCGGTGACGGCCTGGCGGTAGATCGCGTCGGAGACATCGCCCGCCGCATAGACCCCTTCGATCTTGGTTTTCACCCCGTCGGCGATGAGATAGCCCACTGCATCCATGTCCAGCTGGCCAACAAACGCATCGGTATTCGGTTTGTGGCCGATGGCCGAAAAATAGCCGATGCATTCAATTTCGGAAAGCTCGCCGGTTTTAACGTTCTTCACTCGTACGCCTGAAACGCCCTTCTCGTCGCTCAGGACTTCATCGACTGTTGAATCCCAGCACATCTCTATTTTTTCATTAGCGAGCACGCGGTCGGCCATGATTTTGGAAGCGCGCAACTCATCGCGACGGTGGATCAACGTGACTTTGGATGCAAAGCGGGTCAGAAAACTGGCCTCTTCGCAGGCGGTATCGCCCCCGCCAATTACGACCACCGGAACGTCACGGTAGAATGCACCGTCGCAGGTGGCGCAGGCGGATACGCCGCGACCAATCAATTTTTGTTCGGATTCAATGCCGAGGTAGCGCGCGGTGGCGCCGGTGGCAATGATCACGGTCTGTGCTTCAATGACTTCGTCGCCGGTAATCGTCAGCTTGAACGGGCGCGAGGAGAAATCGGCTTTGATGACTTCGCCGAATTGGTATTTGGCGCCAAAGCGTTCGGCCTGAGCACGCATCTGCGCCATCAGGGAGGGGCCATCGATTCCTTCCGGGAAGCCGGGATAGTTTTCGACATCGTTGGTGGTGGTGAGTTGTCCGCCGGGCTGCATACCTTCGATGACGAGGGGCTCAAGGTTGGCGCGGGCGGAGTAAATGGCGGCAGTAAGTCCGGCTGCGCCGGCTCCGATGATTACAATGTTTTCCATAATAGATTCCTTCGTAGTTTGACCGTTAATGGAGACATGGTTTACAGGATCTTTCCTGCTGAATCAAATGCCTTTGCATCCAAACCATTTTCGCTCTTTCCGCATCAGCACTTCCGCTATCCACCGATCCATTCCTCCTAAACAGGATTAAAAAGGTAACATTCATACCCATTGTCTTTCCTGATGGCATTGTTATTGCTCTACTGATTCCGATTAAGCAGAAAAACGTTAAAAACAAAGGCTCTTC
>JAOZKS010000281.1 GCA_029935255.1 Pontiella sp. | reverse complement strand
CGACGGCCTCGCCATCATCATCTTCGGCTTTGCCGCCGCCGTCTCCAAAAGCCTGTTGCTCGCCGAAACACCCGGCCATGTCTCCGAAGGTTTTTTCCAGATGCTCAAAGCCCCCACACTTGAAATTCTCCTCAGCATCGTCGTCGGCACCGTGCTCGGCTTCCTGTTCTGTCAACTCGTACGCTTTATTAAAAACTCCCGCGACATGCTCATCGTGGTGTTCGGCATCATCACCCTCTGCACCGGGCTCTCGATGATGTGGCATCTCTCGCTAATCCTCACCAACATGGTCGTTGGCTTCGTGCTCATCAACACCCGCCGCGAATCGCTCGTCCACCGGGTCACCGCGCCCCTACTCGAAATTATGCCGCTTACGTTCGTGCTCTTCTTCTGTCTGGCGGGAGCGCATCTCCATCTGGCGGCACTTCCAAGCCTTGGAATCATTGGAGTCGTCTACATCCTCGGTCGTTCGGGGGGGTTAATCGGAGGCGCACGAATTGGTGCCCAGTTTGGTCATGTCGAAGAGAAGATCAAAAAATATGTAGGCCTCGGAATTCTTTCCCAAGCCGGTGTCGCCATCGGCCTCGCGCTGATCGTCAACGCCGAATTTTCCGGGCTCGGTGCCGTCACCGACGGCGTGTCACACGGAAGCCAGATCGGCGCCAAAGTCATTACCACCATCACCGCCACCTGCATCGTCTTCGAAATCATCGGCCCCATCCTCGCCAAATACGCCCTCGCCAAAGCGGGCGAGCTTGGCAAGGCCACGCGCTAGATCACATTTATTCGAATTGGTTCTGTTGCGGGGACGCTGAATCCTTTCCGGCGCAAACCACCCTACCCCTCGCGCCTCCGCTCTACCCACTCATAGATCGAGGGGAGAATGAAAAGCGTGAGGAAGGTGGATGTGGTCAGACCAAACACCACCACGGCGGCGAGGGGTCGCTGGACTTCCGCGCCTGCACCGTGCGAGAGCAGCAATGGCATCAGGCCAAGCAATGTCGTGAGCGTGGTCATGATGACCGGGCGGAAGCGAATCAGGCTTCCGTTAACGACGGCATCGCGCACGCTCTGCCCTTCTTTCCGAAGGTCGTTGAAGTCGGTCAGCAACACCATGGAATCCTGCATCGCAATTCCGAACAATGCAATGAAGCCGATGGATGCCGGAACGGAGAGGTATTGTCCAGTCACCCAAAGTCCAATTACCCCGCCGATGAGTGCAAGAGGTACATTGAGAATAATCATGGCCGCATGCCGTAGCGAGTGAAAGGCAACCCACAACAGGATAAAGATGGCAACAATGACGACGGGAACAATGATATTCAGCTTTTTCATGGCATTGCGTTGCTGCTCAAACTGACCCCCATATTCAATGAACACGCCTTCGGGAAGTTCCACTTTTTCGGAAACTGCCGCTTGGATATCGCCCAGCACCGCGCTGAGCGCGCGCCCGTTGATATTGGCCTGAACAATCCAGCGGCGCTGGTTGTGTTCACGGTTGATCTGCAACGGCCCATCCTGCATTTCGATGGTGGCCAGCTGATCGAGCCGCAGTAACGCACCGTCGGCCGAGCGAATGAACAACTGGGCAAGGGATTCGGGGGTGGCACGGAATTCGGGGGCATAGCGAACGTGGATGGCGTAGCGCCGTGTGTTTTTATACAGCGTGTCGGCCACCGTTCCGCCGACGGCGGTTTCGACTAGTTCCAGCACGGTTTCTCCACGAACCCCGTAGCGGGCAAGCGCCTCATGGTTGAGTATCACTTGGATCTGCGGCTGTCCGTGGCTCTGTTCAACGGAGAGGTCGACCAGACCCTCGATCCCTTCGACGGCGGCACGGAGTTGCTCAGCCGTCTCGCGGATTTCGTCAAGGTCTTCGCCATAGATTTTAATGGCGAGCTGTGCCCGGACCCCGGAAAGCAACTCGTCGAACTGGTGCTGGATCGGTTGGCCCAAGTTGACCTTCACTCCGGGGAACCCTTCCAACCGCAGTCGGATTTGTTCGGAAATACGTTTCGCATCCGCGCCCTCTTCCGGCTTGACGTGGACTTCGGCAAAGTTGACCGGATGCGGATGGCTGCCCGCCTCGGGGCGGCCAATGCGTGTGACCACCTCTTCAATGCCTTCGATTTCCAGAACGTCCCGAAGAACCCGTTCGACGGTTTTTCCGGCTTCTTCCAGCGCAATGGAGGGGGCCATATTGACCGAGACCATGATGGATCCCTCTTCCAACACCGGAATAAACTCGGTGCCGATTTTCCGCAGGTTGAAACCCGCCAGAATCGCCAATACCGCCACCCCCACAAAAACCACGGCTTTGGCCTTCAATGCACCGACCAGCAGGTTGCGATAGACAGCCTTGAGCCCCTGAAAGAATCTTGATTCCTTGTAGGGTTTTTCATTGAGCAGAAAACTCGCCAGCACCGGCGCAATCCCCAGCGCAAAGACCAGCGAACCGCCGAGCGCCAACATGACGGTGTAGGCGAGCGGCTTGAACATTTTTCCTTCGACGGCTTCGAGCGAAAGGATCGGCAGAAAGACCACGATCACAATCATAATGGCAAAAGCGATGGGGCGACCCACCTCGTGGGTTGCATTCAGAATGAGCTGCAACCGGTGCTCCTTTCCGCCGTGCCTAAGCCCCAAAAAGCGGTGAATGTTTTCCACCACCACAATCGATCCATCCACCAATAACCCGAGGGCAATGGCAATCCCGCCGAGCGACATCAGGTTGGCCGAAATACCAAAGCGGTTCATCCCGATAAAGGCCACCAATGCACAGAACGGCATGGACAGCGCCACAATCAGGGCGGCGCGGAAGCTGCCCAGAAAGGCAAACAACACGATCAGCACAAGCACCATACCTTGCAACAGAGCCCTATTCACCGTCCGGGTGGCATTCGCCACGAGGTCGGCCTGCTCATAATACGGCACCAGTCTGACCCCATCCGGAAGACCCGCCTGCACTTGATCGATTTTTTTATAGAGGGCATCAATCACCTCCGTGGAATTGGCACCGAACAGTTTCATCACAATGCCCGACACAACCTCCTCTCCGGCACCAACGGTAACGATACCGCGCCGCAGTGCAGGCCCATAATCCACCTCCGCCACATCCGCAATGGATACGGGCGTGCCATCGTAGGTCTTGAGGGTGATGCCTCGGATATCGTCGAGATTGCGCAGAAATCCAACGCCGCGTACAAGGTGTTCTTCGGAATTGAGTTGCAGATATTGCCCTCCGACATTCCGGTTATTAGCCTGCACGGCGGAAACCACATCCGCCATCGCAAGGTTGTATTGATGCAACAGGTAGGGATCGAGCCTGATCTGGTATTGCAGCACATGGCCGCCGGCACTCAGGATATCCGTCACACCGGAAACCGTCTGTAGTTGGCGTTTCACCATCCAGTCGTTGACATCGCGCAGGTAAGTCAGCTTATCCAAGCCACCGGTATCGGCCCCCTCTTCCATCTCCAGATAATAGAGAAAGATTTGCCCCAGCCCGGTCGAGATCGGACCCAGCGAGGGTGCTTCCTGAAGATCGGGAAGATCGGCCATCGCCGCGTTCAGCCGCTCCGCCACCAGCTGGCGTGCAAAGTAAATATCCGTGTCATCGGTAAAGTAGACATAGACCACCGCCATGCCGAACGCCGAGGTCGACTTGATCAGCGTAACGTTGGGCAACCCATTCATCGCCGTTTCGATCGGATAGGTGATCAGCTGCTCCACCTCTTCCGGCGCCATGCCGTCGG
>JAOZKS010000280.1 GCA_029935255.1 Pontiella sp. | reverse complement strand
GGCGGTGGCGATGCCGGTGAGCATGCCCATGAAGACCTCCATGCGCGTATGCCCCAGCAGCTCTTTCAACTTTTGTTCCGATAAATGGTGCTCATGCAATAGCTCGTCCACGATTTGGTTGAGCAGCTTGGCCTGATGACCCGCGGCGGCACGGACGCTCTGGGCATCGAACATCACCACCAAAGCGAAAGCACACCCCAAAGCAAATATCGAAGAATCAAATCCATGACAAAGCCCCAACGAGGTGGCCAAAGCGCACACCATCGCGGAATGCGCACTGGGCATACCGCCCGTGCTGACCATATAGCTGAAATCCAGACGGTGGGTCTGGAGCAGGCTGCATATCATCTTGGCGGTTTGAGCGACGAGCCAGCCAAACAGGGCGGCCCAAAAACTGGGGTGTAGTGAATTCATAGGCAATACAATCTCTTATCAATGCTCTGATATATAAATATCAAACGCGGAGGAGGCAATCCGTTTCAACGGCCTTTTCGCCTTCTCTACGGAAACTTCTCCAATTTCCAGGAGGGGTCCGATAAAGAGCCTTCGAGTTTAAGTTCAAACAGCTTCATCAAGGGATCGGTAATCACCCTCACCACCTTGGACAACCGTGACTCGCTGAATAGCTGCGCGTGAATTTTCGCATCGAATCCCGTGGACTGCGTATAGCTTCCTGAAGCCTTGGCGCTCAGGACATCCCCCTCAAAATAGGCATCTTCCGAAGTGATCACGCCTCCGGACAGCGTGTAGTGCCCCTGAAGGCTCGTAATGGAAAAGATGGTGAATGTGGGAAATACCTTCCGCATCAACCGGGAAAACCCATTGAAAAGCGGAAGATCCGCGAGTTGACCGTCATCCACCTTTAGATAGCCTTCGCCATTTACCGCCGAAAAGAAGTTGGTCGACATATCCGCCGCCAAATGAACGCGGCCTTCCATTTTCCCGGAAACTTTAACGACGCGATTCGTCGATAGAAATTCAAGGCATTTACGGAAGTTCACATCCGAGAACGATAAATCGATCTCATACGGCAGATGCTTCTCGGAAGGTTTCCACGCCATGGAAAACTCACCCGTGCCGCTTCCTTCATAGAGGCCAAACGTTGCGTTCTTCACCGAAATAACTGGGCCGTCCCCCACCACTTCGGCCTTGAAACAATCCGTTACTGCAAAGGGCAACTCAAACCGTTCCGCCTCGGCCTGCACCGAAAAATCCGTCTTCAGCATACTGCCCCAATCAAAAATACCATGTGCAGAAAGCAGCATATCTCCCGTCGTCTTGAGATGTTTCCCGAACAGGTTGAAACCGGGATAGATTAAATCCTCGAGATCGACAGGATGCATGCTACTTAGAACATCGAAGGAAGCCGTTTCCCGACGAAAATCGATCCATGTCGATCCCTTGATAAAACGGACCCCCTGCATGGCCGCCACCGGATCGAGATTCAATTTCCCATGCTTATAGGTCTGGGTGACATTGATCGAGCTAAAGTCTACCCCCTGAATGGTGGCCTCATTGCCCAAGGCTCGAATGTCGATATAGAACGAATCCAAATCATCCAGATCCGCCCCGACGGACACATGCCCCCGGGGCGGTTGGTCTTTAAAACTGAAGCGCCGGATAATATTGGTTGCAATCTCTATCGGCGCCAATGCCCGTACCAGAATATTCGGGTCTAGGCTGGCATCGACATCGACCCCAAACTCATGCGTGTTTCCATCCCAGAAAACCGTACCTTCCGCAGAACCGCCGTGCATGGCGCTACCCATCTCATCCGCCCGGTCTTCCTGCCCAAGGACAGAACCATGCAGGTTCGTAAATTCAATCCGGTTGTTTTCCCGGTTAACGGTTCCGCGTAACGTTTCGATTTCGATTCCTTTATAGGCGAGGCCGCGAACGCTAAAAGTACCGGAAGCATGGTTGAGCAACTCATTTATAGCGGAAGGCACGAAGTCGATCTCCAGACGCGGGAGATAGTCAATTCTCAGCTCGGCCTTGACGAGCAGGTTGAGCACATTTTCTGGAAACAGGAGCAACAGCCGGTTCGAGGTGATCGTATTATACAACGACCCCTTCGCTTCACCGGACTCCAGATTGTATTCCCCTGCCCACTGAACGGATTGGCGATCCTGAAACAATGCAATCCGCTCAATCTGTATCCGAGGATAGGCATACGAACCCCGCACCTTCGCCTTGGAAAAACCAACCCCCCGAAAATCCAGCTCTTCGGTTGCAATGGCCAAATCCAGCCGGCTGGCGGCATAGTCGGAGGGGTCGATCATGAAGTCGAGATCCACCAGCGCACCGTTAGGTAGTGAGATGGTTTTCAACCGGGTTTCCCACGTTTGGAACTGCTGCTCGGTGAAATATACCGGCAAGATCGGTTTCTGAACAGGAGGAGCGGGCTCGACCGTTGGTTCCCGGCTTTTCTTTTCTCCTTTCAGGAGCGTTCCTTTCAGATTGAACTGCGAGCCCAACCAACTCATTTTTCCGCCTGAGAACACAATACGATCAGGCAGGAATTCCAGCGACACTTCCACCTCGTCTACATGGCGGAACGTGTTGCCTTCGGGAATTTCAACCCCCCATTCGATCGATGGGTTCACCGCAATCCCCACCGCCTCGACATCCAGTTTCCATGTAGAGGAGACGGTATTCCCGAACATGCTGTTTCGGAGTGAAAAGAAAACCCGACTGGCTTGGAAAACCGGAGCCAAATCGTCGGGATGCTTGCTGTAGTAGCGAACCTGATCAGCCCGCCAACCAGGAAGAGTGAGGCTGAGAGCATCCATTTCCACGGGTATGCCAGCCGTGTTCACCCGGCGGATGATCTCGCGCAACAAGGGGTCGGGCACGCCGTGGATGCGGAGAAAGATAAATGCAATAATCAGCAGTAGTGCCAACACGTATATGCATCGGACACAGACACGGACCACTCGGTAGATCCCTTTGGTCACCCGGCGACTGAATTTCGGTACGTTCATATCCCCAACACCCCGAGCAATCTATTCCGAGCCAATCACCAAATCTGCAGAGAAGGATTCCACCACAAGTTTTTCAAGAATAAACACCACATCACGCCCCTGCACCATGGCATAGAAGCCGTCCGCCGTCTCCTGACCCACCAGCAATACGCGCCCCAGCTGGTTGGTTCCGGCCAAATCGACATGCAGGGTCACCGAAGGTTCGGCCAAGCCGTACGTGGATAGATCGCGAGGGTTATAGGTCACATAGCCCGAAGTTGAAACGCGGGAGAGTCCATCCAGCAATCGCTCGACCGAATCAGACTCAACCTGGACAGCACCATTGGTTTGCACTGGAATAAAAGTGCCATCCACCTGCCGTTCGATCACCTGCGGAGGGTGCCCCGCCCTCGTCACCAACACTCTCGTTATGTCCTCCTTGTCCAGCTCCAAAACCAGCCGGTC
Organism: Pontiella sp.; assembly: GCA_029935255.1. Classification (GTDB taxonomy): domain Bacteria; phylum Verrucomicrobiota; class Kiritimatiellia; order Kiritimatiellales; family Pontiellaceae; genus Pontiella. The sequence goes on along the minus strand of JAOZKS010000280.1, from coordinate 336 downwards.
CTTATAATGGAGCGGATCAAGAATGATTTCCGGTATCTCCGGGAGATTCATCTGGGAAATTGATTTTTCCCCATCACGCCGAATCCAAAGCCCATCTTTTTTCCCGCGAGCCGGAAGAACATCAATGCGGTTGGTCTGTCCAAGTTCCGACGAACCGAGGAGCAAGGTCCATTCCGCGTTCGCCGCATTATCGGCATCGGTGAAATCCGTTATAACTGCAATCTCCAAAAGGTTCAGCAGGTCAGCGACCGCCCGAGGGTCGGCATCCCAGGCAACCGGCTTAGTGATGACCCAGCGCCCGGATTCGTTAAGAAGCAGTTCAACGTGTTCGTCGCT
>JAOZKS010000279.1 GCA_029935255.1 Pontiella sp. | reverse complement strand
GAGGTGTTGATGGGGATTCCCCATGGCCTGCAACAACTCCGTGATGACTTCCAAGCCGGGTTTGATGCCCTGCGTTGTACGCTTGAACAGGGCTCTCACTGCATTGTTCATGCTAACCGCACATGTATCCAAGAACGAGAATCATGCGGTCGCGGAGCTCATTGCGCGGTACGACCATGTCGATCAGCCCGTGCTCTTGCAGGAACTCGGAGCGCTGGAAGCCCTCGGGAAGATCCTGCTGGATGGTTTCCTTGATGACGCGCGGCCCGGCGAAGCCGATGAGGGCTTCGGGTTCGGCCACGATGAGGTCGCCCAAGGTGGCGAAGCTAGCCATGACACCCGCCATGGTCGGGTGGGTAAGGATTGGGATATAGGCCAGACCGGCATCACCGTGGCGTGCGAGGGCCGCGCTGGTTTTGGCCATCTGCATGAGGCTGAGCAGGCCTTCGTACATCCGTGCACCTCCAGAGGCGCAGGAAAGCAACACAGGACGTTTTTCGGCGGTGCAACGTTCGATGAGGTAGGTGACGCGTTCGCCAACCACACTCCCCATGCTGGCCCCTAAAAAGGAAAAGTCCATGACCCCAAGGCCGATATCGCGGCCGCCGAGCTTGCATCCGCCAACCGTGATGGCATCGTCCCATCCGGATTTCTTTTGGTTGGCTTCGAGTTTATCGATATAGGAGAGCTTACCGGTGAAGCCAAGGGTGTCGACGGATTTAATATTGCCGGCCCATTCCGTGAAGGTGCCTTCGTCGGAGAGCAGATCGATGCGCGCCTGACGCGCAAGGGTGAAGTGATGATTGCATTTGGTACAGACTTCAAGGTTGGCGGCCACCTCTTCCTTATAGACGATTTCTCCGCAGGAGGGACATTTCATCCACAGGCCGTCGGGCACATCGCGCTTTTTGATGGTGATGGTCGAGTAGTTTTTCTTGTTTCCAAATAGAGCCATATTCAAATCCTCTCGTTAGCCGCGTGCCACAGTGATCACATGAACGGATGCCGCCCCGCCCTTTTTCAGGGCCTTTGCGCAGACATTCACCGTTGCACCCGTCGTCATTACATCGTCGACCAGTAAAATACGCCGACCCGCCAGCCGCTTTCTTTTTTTGTATTGAAAAGCGTTGCCCACGTTACTAAGCCGTTCTTTCGCTGTCAAATTCGTTTGCGTGGCGGTTGGCCGAATTCGCTTGAGCAATCCGGGCATGGACGGGCTTCCAATACGCCGTCCAAGTGCGTGGGCGAGCACGGCGGCCTGATTGTATCCCCGATCCCGCCGACGGAGATGGTGAAGCGGAACAGGCACGACATAATCAAACCTGTGAGCGGGATATTCGGCCGCTAGGCAGTTGTGCAACAGCTCGGCGAGGTCGGGTGCAAGCCACAGCGCTTTTCCATATTTAAGTTGCCGGAGGGCTTCCCCCACCACGCCGTCGTAGCGGGCGGCAGAGCGGGCACCGTCGTAGGCGGGTTTTTCGCTGGAGCAGGAGTAGCAGATAAAGTCGTGGTCGACCGCCCCGGCCACGGGGTCGCCGCACAGGTTGCAAAAGGGGGCCTCCACCGGCGAGGCATCGGCCCAGCACTCCCAGCAGATATACCGGAAGGTTTCCGGCGAGGTGATGCCGCAACCCACGCAACAGCGAGGGAAGAAAATATCTAAAAACGACTTCATCGTTTCATACTCGCTTCCGAGCTCGCCATTCAATCCGTCAGGATGGGGTCGAGGTGAATCTTGATGGGTTGCAGCACTGGAAGATCAACATCCACGGCCCAATATTTCTTCCCTTTAATGAGCATCGAACGGTTTAGATACTGCTCCATCTGGGTTTCCTTGCCACGCACCAGACAGATGGGTTCCTCCAGCTCACCCACAATCAAGACCAGCTTATAAAGCCCGGGGTTGGCGCGGCGGAGCACACCGGGAATTTCATCGTAGATGCCCTGTTCTTTATTTTTATCCAACACCAGCATCAAAGGCTTGAGCTCTGCTTCCGTCCGCTTGGGCGCAACCGCCGCGGGGGCGGGCTGCGGCTCGGGGACGACTACGACAGGTGCGGGAACGGGAACAACGACAGGCTCCGGTTTGGGGGGGGCGATGATCTCAACATATTTTTCGCTAATCCAGACCCGACTGCCCGAAGGCGGTGCAATCTTCAGCCATTCATTGAATTCGCCGCGCAACGCCAGCGAATCCCCCTTAATCACCACGCAAACCACACTATAGTTTGGACTCGGCCCCGAACGGACATTCAATTTATCCGGTTGCACCACGCCGTTCTGCACATACTTTCCCGAAACCCAGAAGTTGAGGCTGTCGGGCGCCTGAACGGCCACCCACCCGTTGGTTTTTTCAAAATAATCCAACTCTTCACCGCGCATGGCGCGGTCGAGCAGTTCGGAATTAACATCCGGGTTTGAGCGAAGACTCACGCGATCTCCAGTCACCTTGATCTTCATCACCTCGTTGGTCTGAGCGAAAACGGAGAAACACAGGGCAGAAAGCAGAACAAGCAGACGAAATTTCATGACCATCCTTTTGTGGATTATAGCGCGAAAAGTGTCCGCGCATTTTTTGCAGTTAAATTCGCGATGGAGTCTAGCGAACCTCCCCGCAGGTCGGCAAGTCGATTAGCGACATGAACCACAAATGCGGGTTCATTGCGATTCCCCCGCATGGGAACCGGCGCGAGGTAGGGCGAGTCGGTTTCAATGAGCAGGCGATCATCCGGCACGTAGGTTGCCACCTCACGCAGCGGGTCGGCATTGGCAAAAGTCACGATCCCGCTAAAACTAATCATCAACCCCAAATCGAGCACCTGCCGGGCAAAGGCGGTATCGCGCGTGAAGCAGTGGAGCACGCCCAGACGGCCGGGATCGCCCTTCCATGCGTTGGAATAATCCTTGAGCAGGGCAATCGTATCCCCATCGGCATCGCGCGTATGCACCACGACGGGCTTTTCAAACTCAACCGCCAGCGCCAGGTTTTCGGCGAAAAGTTTTTTTTGCTCGGAGGCGGTTTCGGCCGTGTAGTAATAGTCCAGCCCGGTCTCTCCGACGGCCCGTACCAGCGGATTTTCCAGAAAACCCCGAAGTTCGGGCCCATCGGGGCTTTCAGTGGCCAGATCGCGGTCGTAGCCCGCGCAGCCGAAAATCCGGCCGGGATGCTCCTTCGCCAGTTTCAGCGAAAGCGCGTTGGCCTCGGATGAGCCGCCGATGGCGAGCATTTCCAGCACCTTGGCTTCTTTGGAGTGATCCAGCAGATCCTGAAATGTGCCGTCCTTTACGAATCGATCAAAATGTACATGGGAATCAAAAAACATAGTGGTCGGAGTTAACCGAAAGCATGGGCTTGTGTGCGAGAATTTTAGGTATAATAATTTTGTGGAAGAAGTTTTTTTGTTCGACGGTGGGGAATCCTTCCCGGGCGAAATTATTTTGCCGTTTTCTGCCTTGCAGTACTCCACGCCAATGGGCATATTGTCGCGCCTTTAGAAGATTAAGAGAGAATCATATAACGAGGAAGACCCATGGCTAGAGAAGTCCCTTTGAAGAATGTTCGCAACATCGGAATCATGGCACATATTGATGCCGGAAAAACCACGGTTTCCGAACGGATTCTGTACTACACCGGACGTTCGCATAAAATCGGTGAAGTGCATGACGGTGCGGCCACCATGGACTGGATGGAACAGGAACAGGAACGCGGCATCACGATTACCTCCGCCGCCACCACCTGCATGTGGAAAGACCACATGATCTCGATCATCGACACCCCCGGCC
>JAOZKS010000278.1 GCA_029935255.1 Pontiella sp. | reverse complement strand
GGCAATACTTGTTTCCCCGATTAAGCCTTTGATGCGAGGTGATGTGAATGCTTCATGCAGGAAGTGCATGGTGAAAGGCACGTCGATATTTGCATTTAGTGGTCTTAGTCGATGCAGGGCCTTTTGGAAATAGCACGGCGTAAGTTCATTTTTCCAAATAGCACATCGTCCGATTTCGCCGCCTTCGCAGACAAGCAGGTCGTTATGCTTAAGATAGTATTTTTCTTTGTCCTTCTGTGAAAATGACATTGTTCGAGTGTTCGACAATTCAAAGGAGCCCCAGCGGACGTTAATATTTGCTAAGTAAGGTTGGTGTGAATCCCCTTCGGTTGCTGTCTTGTTGAGCATTTTTCCCAGTTGAATCTGGAACTCGTCACCAAACGTCGACACAGCCCACCCCACCGGAACCCATCCGACTTTGGTTTTTTTGTATCCCGGCCTGTTTTCGTTTTTTTGCATTATAAAGTCCTGATTGCTTTGTGTTCTCTGCGTTCCATCGCTGCTAAATTCTTTTTCCCTGCACTCCCATCTCGCGCACCAACCGGTCGATCATGCCGCCAGAACTCACGTGCGGGAGCCATAGCTTGTCGGCGTTTTCCAGTACAAAGCGGTTGCGTTGTTCGGCGGCGGCGAGGTCGCCGTCGAGGTTGCGCATTTCCAAAATCAGCATGCGGTTATCTTCGAGTGCTTCGCGGACGCCCGGCGCAAATGCCGCCCGCTCCAGCCCCCATGCCGGGCACCAGATGAGAGGCTTTTTATGCTCCAGCAGCTTGGCAAATATTTCCTTTTCCATTGGGGAGTGAAAACCGCCGAGGTAGGCGGCGGCCTTGTCGGGGCGAAAGATTTTTCGCCCCTCCTGGGGCGCGTTGCGGGAGCAACAAATTCCAAGCATTGGAACATTCCACAGCGACGGGTTGCCCATGCCGCGCAGGCCTCCGCCAAGGTTTTGCACACACCGCCACGGGTTCATCCGGATATATTGCGCAATCTTTTGTTCCGCCTCCGCACTGCGCACAATCATTTCATAATAGTTGCGGTGCCAGATGCGGGTTTCGGGAGGCAGGGCGAGATGCGTGCCTGGGGCGACATGCGTGTCGCCCCTACGGATTCTCCGCGACACGGCGGCCTTGAATGCGCCGATCACGTGGCCCAATTCGGATGTGCCGCGTTGAATGCGGATCAATCCATGGAAATGGTCGGGCATCACCACATACTCACCGGGAAAAACATCATCACGCACTTCGCCACAACGCGACCACTCCCTGGCAATCATCTCCCGAAACGGCTGTAAGGGCGACACGCATGTCGCCCGCAGTTCCCGATGTGCACAAAGCGTCACAAAATACAACCCTCCTCCGGCATAGTCGTGCCCTTTCAGGCGGATCGACCGCCGGTGGTGTATCTCTGGATTGTATTGGCTCTTGCTCATCTGCATTTAATTCTCAGGAATCCACCCGACTTTGATTTTTTTGTATCCCGCCCTGGTTTCATTTTTCTGTATAAAATCATTTCCGTGTTCACGGTGGGGAATCCTCACCCAGAACTGATTCGCCTGGCCCGCCACCGGTACCCCGGCAGTCACGATGCGCTTTGCAAATTTTCCAATGCTTTTGATCATTTAACTTCTCCTTCCAATCCTTGGAACTTTTCGTGTTCTCTGCGTTCCTTTGCGGCTAATTAAAATCATTCGTTCATCCACAACGCGGCAAGATGCGCGCGTCTACGATTGCTCCTCCAGCAGCTGTTTGCCTTTTTCGGTGAGGCGGTATTTCTGTGTAGGACTTTTTGGAGAGTCTGGTTGTGTCATCTCTATCAGTTCGTCTGAAAGGGCCGGTTCGAGGTAGCGGTCCCTGAAGTTTGCCTGTCCTTTCAGGCCGAGAGAAACCTGAGCCTCTTTTCGGCCAAGCGGGGCGGTTTCCAGCACCTTGAGAAAGGCAATTACTTCACCCGTCACTTCACCTGCTACTTCACCCGTCACTTCACCTGTTACTTGTTCGGCTACTTGAGGGGGGACTGTTTCCTCTGCCAACGGAATGGTGAGTTCAAAGCCGTGCCGGGTTTCGTTAAAGACCGGCTTCGCGCCTTTGGCGTAGAGCGGCAGGTATTTGTTGATGTTGGTGACGCCGGAGCCGAGCTGGTCGAACCGTCCAAGCTGGATCATGAATTTGCAGAGGGTCGGGTTTTTGGCAAACGGCCGCAGGTTGTCCGGGGTGATTTTTCCAAAGTGGTGCAGCGTGCAGGGGTTGTCGAGGATGACTTTGTCGCGGTAGATCATGAGCCGCGCCGGGGCACCGCCGGTATATTCGCGGTGCGAGATAATGTTGGCGATGGCTTCGCGGAAGATTTTATCGCGCAGGCTGATCCGCATGTCGCCTTCGAGATGGAACGGGTCGTTCAGGTGTTTTTCGACAAATTTCATCATCTGGTCGTACGCATCGATCAGATTGGTGTAGATCATGACCCGGTCGTCGTAGCGATCCACATTGTCCCGGCGTAGCAAGCAATCAAATTTGTATGCGGGCGCAGCACGTTGAATTGCTAGATCGGTACCGAACATTAGGGCCGCCGCCAGTGTGAGGCGTGTTTCCCCGGTCTCGCGATCTTCGGCATAGAACCCGCCGATTTTAAGCATCTCTTCATCGGAAAGTTTGGCCCAGGGATGCTGCCGGTTATAGGAGAGCATCAGGCGGCGCGCCTTATCAAAAAGCTCCGGCCTCAAATCTTCCATCGTGATAACCGGTTGCGTTCGCTGCTCGGTAAAGAGGCTTAGCTTGCGGTTGATGAGTCCGGCGAGCTGGTGCGTGCCTTGTACCCGATAGTCACCATCCTCACTACGCAAGTAGATGTGCCCGCCTGTTTTGTGCATCTGGGAACTGAGCGGCACCTGCACGGCAATGATGGTTTTCCCTTCCAATTTAAATTCGTGCGGAAACAGGAGATAGGGAAGATCGATTTTTTGCGGGTTGTTCGAGAGATTGGCCAGATCCGTTTTCATTTGCACCACGGCATCGGGATCGACGCCGGTGACCGTGCCGTCATCCGCAACACCCAGAAAAATGGTGCCGCCATCGGTATTTAAAAATGCACAGACCGTCTCAAACAGATTACGTGGAAGCTGACTACCCGCTTCCTTAAACTCGCGGTGCAGCCCTTCGCCCTTTTCGATGTCTTCCTGGATCTGTTTCAGGTTCATTTTTTATTCTCTATTCAGAATTCCCTATTCCCAATTCTTCCAAATGCTCCTGCATTTGAAGCTCCAGCTCCGCGAGCTCGGCGTCGATTTCCTTAAGCTCCTTGAGATTGGCCTCGATGTCGACTTCCTCCTCTTCCTCGAAGGTGTCGACGTAGCGGGTAATGTTGAGGTTGTAGTCGTTTTCCTCGATTTCCTCGGGCAGGACGGGGCGGCAGAATTTTTCGATGGCCTCGCGCTTTTCAACGGCATCAATAATTTTCTGGATATGTTCCTGTTCCAGGAAATTTTGCGCCTTGCCGTTTTTGAATTCCTTGGACGCTTCGACAAAGAAGACATCTTTGCGCTTTTCATTCTTTCCACCTGGTTCGCGGGAGCGGTCGAGAATCAATATCGCCACCGGGATGCCGGTGGTTTGGAAGAGTCCGGCGGGCAGGCCGATGACGGTATCGACAATATTTTCTTCCAACAGGCTTCTGCGGATTTTGCCTTCGGCGGCTCCGCGGAACAGAACCCCGTGCGGCACAATGACGGCCACGCGACCTTCTTTGGCTTTGGCGGTTTCGATCATGTGGGTGACGAAGGCATAGTCGCCCT
>JAOZKS010000652.1 GCA_029935255.1 Pontiella sp. | reverse complement strand
GCGAAACATCGAGCAGGAAAATCACATCGCGGCCACTCTCCTGCAGGGCTTCCTCCTGTACATCCCACGCTGGTCGGGCGAGGGCAAGCACCACCAGCGCCACCGCCGCGTAGCCGCCGAAGGCCTCGCGTTTTCGGCTGACCAATGCCGCCCCGGTGCCAAACGCCTTGATGGCCTGTTCCCGCCGGATGGCCGCATAGATAAACAGCCCCGCCACCAACGGAACCAGCCAGAGCCAGACGAGCATGCCCGGGTTGTAGAAATGGATCGGCATCACGGAATCCTCCGGAGCCAAGTGGTCGTGAGAAGAATATGCCCGAGGAGCAACAAAAGTCCCGCCACGGCAAAGGGTTGAAAGAGGTCGGTGAAGGTATGGTAGCGCAGGGTTTCGATTTCGCTGGTTTCCATGGCATTGATCTCATCATAAATATCGCGTAGCGATGCTTCGTCGGTGGCCCGCCTGTATCTGCCCCCCGTGGTTTCAGCCATTTTTTGGAGAATGCGCTCCTGCACCAAGGGCCCGGCTTCGATCTGAACCGGGCCTTCCGGGGTTTGGATGGTTTTCATTTCCGGCGGGTCGGTAATGGCAATCGTATGTACGCGGATGCCCCAGAGCTCCGCGAGGGCGGCCCCCTCCATCGGCAGGTGGCGCCCGCAGTTGTTGTTGCCATCGGTCAGCAGGATGATGACTTTGCTTTGGATGGTATACCCGACTTTCTTGTCATCTTCGGTACGGTACCGTTCTTCCGCTGTTTTCAGGCGTGCGGCCGCCAGTGCAATCGCATCGCCAAAGGCGGTACCGTCCTCGTTGGGTCGCGATTCAATTTCCACTTCTTGGATAAAATAGCTGAGTGAATCATGGCTCAAGGTCAACGGGCAGATGGTATCGGCATAGCGCGCGAAGGTGATCAAGCCAATCAGATCGTTTGGGCGTTCCTTGGCAAACTGTTCAACCACCAGCTTGGTCACCTCCATGCGGCTCATCGTCGTGTCCTGGAACGGCATCGAAATATCCATTGAACTCG
>JAOZKS010000651.1 GCA_029935255.1 Pontiella sp. | reverse complement strand
TGTCGGCGACGGTGTTGGCATCGGCGCCGGGATAGACCGCACTCACGGTGATCGATGGAGGCGCGATATCCGGGTAGCGTTCGATCGGCAGTCCCGTCATGGCAAAGACGCCGAGCAGCATAATGACAATGGCAATGACGCCGGCGAAGATGGGGCGGTCAATAAAGAAGTGGCTGAACATGACTTTACTCTCCTAACAGGTTTTTTATCCACAGATTTCTCAGATTATCAGGATTAAAATCTGCGTACATCGGTGTAATCTGTGGATACAAAATTTGGGTGTGTATTAGAGGTTCTCTTTTTCCTGCTTCGTTTCAGCAACCTGAACCTCGATGCCGGGGCGAGCGCGTTGGATGCCTTCGACAATGATGCGTTCGTCTGCCGCTAGGCCTTCTTTGACGATTCGGTTGGCACCGATCAGCGCACCACGCGTGATGTAGCGGCTTTCGACCTTGTTCTCTGCGGTGACCACGAGGACATACGGCCCGCTCATATCGAGCTGGACAGCGAGTTCGGGTACGAGGATCGCATTTTTTATATTATTCGGGAGGAGGATTTTTCCATACATGCCTGGCAGCAGGTGTAGTTCCTTGTTCGCAAAAACGGCGCGGGCGCGCAACGTTCCGGTGTCGGGGTCAATTTCCGGGTCGGTATAGTTGATCAGACCCTCTTCGATGTGGAGGACGCCATCCGCCATTTCAAGTTTTACGGGCGGGATTTTTTTGCCGGAGCCATCTGCGCGAATTCCTTCGCGTTTGAATGGCGCTATGGTTCGTTCATCGATATTGAAAAAGACATCGATTGGGGCTTCCGCCACCAAAGTGGTCAGTAGCGTGGATTGACCATCGCCAACAAGGTTGCCGACACTTAGGGAGCGCCGAGCCATTCGTCCATCCATGGAGGCTTTGATTTCGGTGTAGGAGAGGTTTAGCTTGGCATTGTCCAATGCGGACTGTGCCTCCAGCACCAACGCTTCGGCTCCTTGCATTTCAGCCTCGGCGCGGAGGACATCCAGCTTGGAAACGG
>JAOZKS010000277.1 GCA_029935255.1 Pontiella sp. | reverse complement strand
ACTCCACCAGCAAGTTATGATGTCCAATACGCTGGATGGGATAGATCAGACGCTTCCCCAGCACAGCATCGAGGTCGTCCTCATAAAAGGCATTCTTGCCCACCGCCGACTTAAACTCGTCGCGCAGAGCCAGATCGTCAATCGTCAGGACGGTCATGGAAGGCAGGTCCCGCTTGGGCACGATCACCTTGACCTGCTCGGCATACAGCCCGAGTTGTTCGCGCTCATTGTGCAAATAACGCCAGTTCATTAAGAATGCAAGTCCGGCGATCAGCACCGCCACTACCAGTATCAGTTTATTCTTCATAGAAACCTCTCAAGATTCGGAAAAGCTATCAAAGCCCGCCACCCTTCACAAGCACAGTCACCCGATTCAATCCGCCCGGCCCTTTCTTTGCGAGAATGCAGCAAATCATTTCTCGCTTGTGATAGATCGCCATTTTAGACGAAACTCCAAAGGTGCGGCTTTGGGGAAGGGTCGGCGTCCAACCGTCGCCCACCAATGCTGCGGCGTAGAAAGCATGAACCTGCTCTGCGGAATCCGTTGTTTCCAGCGTTGCGCAACGCGTGTCGGTCTGTTCATTGGATACCGTGTTGCCCATTTTCCCTCCGGGATATTCGGGAATGGGAAAGCGCGGAGCGCGGACGTTTCCACCCTCTGGATAAAACAGGAAAACCATCTGGTTGGGCTGGGACTCGGGCGATAGAATCAACATGCGGGCTTCGTGATCCGTCCATGTTGCAACACCCACTGCCCCGTCAGCCGTTTGCGAAAGCACCACCTTGGCACCCTGCCGTTCAAACTGACTTCTCAGCTGTTCCGCCACCGGCTCATGGAAGCGGGCGGAATACACATACACCGCGTTTCTCCGACCGTTCACGTTCATCGTCGTATGATAAGCAAACTCCCACGGCAGCCCCACCGTATTCAACCGGCCGCCGGGAATTCCAGTCGCCCGAAAAACGCGACCATTTACCGGCCAAGGCATCAGGCCGACCAGAAACAAAACACATAGAATGGGGGTTAACCTTCTCATTTCATCAATCCATCCAGAGCCGGCATCCAACACTCCTGTTCGATGTTGATCATGTTGCGCCCAAGGACACGACGAAGGAATGGCACCACATCAACCGGCTGAATATCGCTAGCGTAGAGCATTTCAAAGCTCTTCGACATCTCGGAAAAGTCGGAATCTGACAGGTTGTAGTAGGGATCCTCTCGGTCATAGCTCCACAAATAATCCCGTAACATCGCGTAGTCCACCGCATGGAGAAAACCCTTCCCTTTCTCAAAAAAATCATCGGTTCCGACCATCACGATATCGTCGCCGGTATAGTTTTTTCCATCAGCTCCCGGATCGGTCATCGTGGCGAAGACAAACCCCTCGGTATAGTCCGAATGGGTATCCGCCATTTGCTCGGCAAGCGATCCTCGCACATTGGAATACGCCCTAAAACTCGCGACCGAAACCAAGGCAATCTGCTGCAGGCCAACCACCAACAACATGATGCTGACCAAGCCCACCAGAAATTCGGCCATGGCCTGCCCCGACCGAGCATGATGTTTTGAAATGGATTGCCTACGTTCCACCCGTTGCCCCTCCGCCGGCAGCACCCCAAACCTTATCCGACTCCTCGTCAGGCTTGCATGGATTATCGTCAGGATTGTGATAGGCTTTTTCCAGCCACGCCAACCCCTCTTCCCGGTCAAGATCCTCCCACTCCACCAGAAGCTGGCAATAGCGGCAATCTCGTTGACAGGCCTCAGTTCCCGATTCCAAATAGGATTCAAGATGCTCGGTGACATGCCGGAAAAAGTCGGCCTCCAAAACCTTATCGCCAATATCCGAATGGATCAGGCGAACCTCTTCGAATGCCGGAAAGACAAATCCGAAATAGTGCGGAGGAACCAGTGCGCCGCCCGTCTGAAGGTTGGGGTCTTCCACATTAAGAAACCCGAAGGCCTTGGCCTTTGTTTTATAGGCCAGTTCGACGGTAGGATTACCCGAGCTTGCAAGAATTCCTCGGCCTACGATCGCCGACACCCCGATGCCCGCTTCCGCACCCATATAATTAAATTCCGGGCGGATGTTCGAATGAATCGGAAACCGGCCGCCACGGTCGTCGGTCTCTTCGTTATAATACGTGGCGCGCGGCCAGCTCTTCGCCCACGAAGAATCATAGACATGCCATTCCACCGGATTCACATCGCCGTCGTATAATGCATCGATCGATGCTGGATCACCAAAGGCCTCAACCACCTCGCTTGAGCCAATGTAGCCCAGCAATTCCTCCAAGAACTCATCCGGATTATCGCCCTCATTAAACGCTGCGGAATTGGGGAACCTCGGGCCATCCGTGTCGTCGGGATACCGCCGGTAGCCAGTTCTAAACTTGCCCAGCTTTAAATCGAGCATATCCGAATATTTAAATTCGGTATTCAACTTACCCCAGCTATCAAACCCCTCGTAGGTGCCGAGCAAGTGCCGATAGCTGTAGAAATCGCACCACCAGCCCGCCACTGCCTGAGCAATGGCACCATAGAACTTTTTATCGGTCAGGGGATGTCGGCGCAAGCGGAGCGAGTAGGAACTCACGGCAACCCCGTTCGCCGCAAGGTCTTCGAGCAGATCAGCATATTCATCGAAGGCATTATCATAGGGCCTTCTGGAAACCCTATCGCGAATCTCCTCCGCCATGATCACGAGATTTTCCGCCAGCTCGGGATCATGAAACGCGCCGTTATTTAAGGCGGCCTGCTGCGCCACTGCAAACGCAGCCAACGGCCCTACATATGCCACGCGAGACCTTAATTCATGGAGGGTTTCGTATTCTCCATAATCCAAATAGTCTTCGAATTCAGGTTCTGGTTCGCCACTGGTTTCTCTGCCATTGCTTACCCATTCACCGTATGCTTCCACATAGTCCGCATAGGCCAACGAAATGAGCGCCGCTTGAATCAGGTTGAGGTCGCCGATCATATTCAGCGCCTTCCCCTGCCAGCGCGCGGCCGCGAGTGCGGCGGAATCAGCGGCATTGCGAACGCGCATTTTCGCGGTGATGACCCGATGCAGGTCAAAATTCCAAATCACAACCAGCAAGCCAATCACCAAAACAACCATCAGAAAGATGATGGCCTGCCCAGACTTGCGTGGAGGAGGATTCGGCATCAGTTTCCTTTAAGGTAGTGCTCCGCGTGGTCTTCGATGACGGCGGTGGCGGAGATCTGCTTGCCGGGATAGGTTCCCACATGATCTCCGCGAATTGCATCCACGGGAGCCAGATGACCAAAGAACACTCGGGAGAAGGGAAAGACCAGCGGAACGGTCTGGTCGATGGTAAGCGAGATCAATTCGTTGTTGTCCCGTTCATATTCTACATGGATTCCAGTCTCATCCCGCCCCCAGTTTTCATAATCGAGGATCGAGTCGAACCGCGTGGTTCCAGCGAGGTGATAGGCCTCCCTCACAGCGAGCTCATACGTGCCCAAGTCGGATACGGGCGCGTTGTCGCGTGCAATGGAATTTTCCCAAATAGAGCCCGCTGACTTTCCACCCAGACGTTTCGTGCTGAAACCAGCCGGCGTGGTGTTGGGGCCGGCGGTAGGAATGCTCGCGTAGTGGCTGACCTTATACAGCATAAAATCGTTCAACCCCACCGAAGCCGACCGCGCGGTGGAAATGGCCGCATAATTGAGCACACTGCGGGCGGAAACCAGAGAGGACACTTGAAGAATTCCAAATAGAATAAGGCAGAGCAGCAGAATACCAATGCACGACTCCACCATCGCCGAACCGGCCTTTG
>JAOZKS010000276.1 GCA_029935255.1 Pontiella sp. | reverse complement strand
TCGCCGCAGGAGTAGAAGGAGATTGCGTCGCCTTCCGGCACATCGGCGAGGCGTTCGAGCTTGTATTGCTGCCCCTTGAGGATTTCCTTCGCTTCGTCGCGCGAGACCTCGATGCGTTCGAAGGGGAGATCCTCTTCGACGATCTTCTTCATTTCGGCTTCGATGCGCTCAAAGTCTTCGGGGGTGATGCGGTCGGTCAGATCAAAGTCATAGTAGAAGCCATCGTCGGTCGAAGGGCCGATGTCGAGCTGCACATCGTCAAACAGGCGGCATACCGCCGCCGCCATCACATGCGCCGTGCTGTGGCGCATTTTTTCCAAATCGGTCATGGGTTCGTTATTCATCGGTTCGCAAGCCTCTCCTGTAAAAAAGAACCGCGAATATAGGGGGAAGCGCACACCGTGTCAATCGGTGGGCGCGCGGGAAATCCGCAGCATTGTGGCGGCATGTTCTTTTTGACGCCACGGGCTTCATTAGGTTAACATCAGGATCTTGACGGGCGGACGAGCTATGAAAAGGTTGCAGTGCAGGCGGTTGTTTTTTGCGGGATGGATGGTGGCGTTGGCGGGGTTTGCTGTTGCCGAGCAGGTGGATCCGCGTTTTCCTTCCGAGCGGGTTAAGCCGCCCGCCGAGGAATGGACGCGGTGGCCGCGCGCGCGCATCCGGCATTTGGAGGCGGAGCGGGATCAATTGCTCAAAAGGATTTCCGTGCTGCCGCAGCATGATCCGAACCCGATGTCCGACCATTTGGGCTATCATTCCTTGTTTGCAGACTCTGGATCCGACGCTTCGTTTTCAGCGCATCAGATTGATTTCAAGAAGGTCGGGTATGTTTTTCTCGATTCGATTGCGCTGGCTCCGGCCTTTAATCCGATGGAGTTCGAGGGGGGTGCCTATGCCTTTCCAAAGCGCTTTAAGATCGAGGTGCAGAACTCCGTCACGAGCGAACTCGAGGTGGTTGTGAACTGGATGGATGAGGATTTTCCGGACCCCGGTCGGTACCCCGTATTTTTTTCGGAAATCAACCGATCCCCGAATCTGATTCGTATTACGATTCCGCAGGGGGTGCGGGAATCGGGTCTGTCGTATGATGCACTCGGTGAAATCTATCTATTCCGCCGGATGTCAGACGGTCGAATAGGTGGCAACATGAGCGTGTGGGCCACCACCAAGATAGCAGTGTCTGATTCGTTGGCGATGCCACCGGTATGGGATGTTCAATACCTACGTGACGGTGTGAGTGGGTTTGGGTTTCCGCTTAGTGATGAAATAGTCACAGCAGAGGATTTGTTGATTATATCCACTCCTGAATCACCACTTTCGGATGAAGTGCAACTCACGATGGATCTGGGCTGTATGCGGCATATTGGACCCATAGATTTCTGGCCGGCCGCAGCGCCGGAGCAGTTGGCGCTTCCGGTGTTTGGCTTTCCGGAGAAGATATCGGTGGAGCTTTCGGCTGACCCGGACTTCAAGACGGCACGGATGATCGAGACCAAGAATTCCGGTAGGCGCATATATAGCAGGGATCTGTTCTCGGTAAAATGCATGGGTTATGAAGCACGATACGTTCGCATTACCCTGAAAGGACTTAGGAAGTATATGGGAGAGCGGATATTGGGGTTGGGGGAGATATCAGTTTACAACCGTGATCAGGTCTGGTCGATCAACAGCAAGGTCACCGCGCAGGGGATTCCCGAGGAGTATTTAGATCAACTGCCGCGTTTGGTCGATGGCTATAGCCGACACCGCCGGATTTTGAAGCAGGGGGAATGGATCAAGGGACTGGCTCAGCGCCGTCCGCTGGATCGGCGTCTGGTGGTGGTGGAACGGGAACTGGAGCTGGCTCGTGCAGGGTGGCATGCAATCCAGCTTCGTTCCGGTATTTTGGCCGGGAGCCTCATCGGGATGGGGCTGATCGGTGGATTGCTGTTTCAGCGGCGGCAACGTCGCCGGAGCCTGGAAACCCTGAAATGGCGTATTGCCCGCGACCTTCATGATGATGTGAGCAGCAATCTTGGGAGCATTTCGCTGGTCGCGGAGCGGTTGGAGCAGGATGTGGAGGGAGCGGAGGTGAAGGGGGATCTTTCAGATCTTTCCCTTTTGGCACGCGAGGCCTCAGTTTCTTTGCGGGAGGTGGTTTGGGTGATGGGCCGAGGCACGATCCGTCTGCCTGCACTGATCCAAAAACTGTCGGAGCGGGCGGAACGAGTGTTGTACGGCATGGAACTTTCCATTGAAACCCCGGCGGATTGCCCAAACTGGATTGTCCCGTTGGCACTCAAGCGACATCTGATCATGTTCTTCAAGGAAGCGGTGCATAACTGCGCGCGGCACTCCAGCGCCACCCAGGTGCATATTTCCATTTCAACGGAGGGGAAGCAGTTGCGTGTGAGGGTGAGCGACAACGGCTGCGGGTTCGACCTGTCGTCGCAACGGGATGGCTGGGGGCTGGACAGCATGCAAAAGCGCGCGGAGGAAATGGGTGGGACGATGGAAATAAATGCGCGGGCTGGCGAGGGAACTTCGGTGGAATTGGCGGTACCCTTGGCGGCATTGCTGGGGGAAAAAGACCACTTGTACAAGACCAGCAACTAAGCAGCGAATATCGAACAAGGAATATTGAATGCCGAAGGGTTTTCTTCTATACTCGGGCCTCCATGTTCACTATTCGAACTTTCTGAATGGAGAGAAGATGATACCGATCAATATATGGATTGTGGAAGACGATGCCGGTTATCGCCGTAATTTGTGCCGCTCGCTGGATCGCGAGAAGCATATTACTTGTAGCCGGGTATTTCCGTCGTGCATCGAATTTCTCGAAGTCATCAAGTCCGGGGAATATCCGGATTTGATACTGATGGATCTGGGTCTGCCCGGAATGGGGGGCGTGGAGGGTATCCAGCAACTCAAGATCCTTGCACCGGATGTGACCGTGATCGTACTGACCGTGAACGAGGACAAGGAAAAAGTGCTGCAATCGCTGGATGCCGGCGCGGCCGGCTACCTGCTGAAATCCTCAACCACCCGTCAAATTGTCAATGGATTGGATCAGGTCTTTTTTGGGGGGGCGGCACTGAGTCCTTCGGTGGCAAAAATTGTACTCGAAGAACTAAAAAAACCTGCTGCCGAGGAGTTTGATTTATCCGCGAGGGAAATCGAAGTGCTCGAGCAGCTTGCCCAGGGATTGTCGGTAAAGGAAGTCGCTGTCCAGCTAGGGATTAGTCGTGCCACAGCCGCCTTTCATTTGGGCAATATCTATCAAAAGCTAAATGTCCAGTCCCAGACCGGTGCCGTCGCCAAGGCCTTGCGCTCCGGCATTATCTAGCACATTGACTCGAACTAGAGGTTGGATTGGAACAGAAGTCCGTAAAGTTCACGCAGTGCATACTCGGTTCTAATATCTGGAAGCCTCATCTTATGTCCTCTATTCGCGCTTGGTCGCGACCTATTCATTTGACTAGTTGATCGTGAAATCCAATTCACGTATACGTTATTCACTTCTAATTCCATATATGGAAACTGTGGTTCCGTTTGAACGGTGTGCTGAAATGCACCGGCAGGATCACTCGTAACTGGAATGGATAGTGAATGGGAAAATAACTAAAATAAAAAGGGGGATAAAATGAAGAAAAAACTAATGCTGGTTCTCGGTTTCGTTGTTTTGGCTTGCGCTGCAAACGCCGAGATCATCAATATTATGATGCACAATGGGGATACCACTTTCGGGAGGCTCAACAACGTTCCGGATGGAAATTTGGTTTCTGCCGGAACCAACGGATCCGATACCTGGAACAATATCAACAGGGTC
>JAOZKS010000044.1 GCA_029935255.1 Pontiella sp. | reverse complement strand
AGAACGAATACATGCGCATCCGTGAATGCGATATAGGTTCTGACTCCGACAGATTCAAGCATCGAACACAACAGGAGCGACTGGTCGTCGCAATCGCCGCCGCCGGCAATGAGGGTTGTGATAGGATCCTTTGCATATTCAAGCCCATCGTCGGGATCGGACACGTAGTAAATGCTGCCTCCCACAAAATCAAGGATGGCCTCTGTTTTTTTCAACTCGTCATCGTCGGCATCGGCAACCGTTCGAATGGTCAGGATATTGATCTGTTCATTGCGGTAGTCGATTCGAGAGAGATATCCCATGTAGTTTCCGGCAATCAATAGGTTTGCAACATCCTGAATCGGTCCAATCCGAAAGACCACCTGCCCGCATTGCCGCACGACATCCGTAAACGTCATATGCCCCACTATCACATCATGGCGGTTACTGATGGTCACCAACAGGAAAACGACAGCAAGCAGAACCGTAACCATCTGCACCACCGCCTTGCGAAACACCACCAAGGCAACCAACACCCCGCCATACAGCACGATCCCCGCCACGACAACATTGCTAATTGCTCCCCCCACCAAGCGAATCACGAACAAGACCAGTAACGTGATGAACAGACTCATGAGGTAGGAACGAAGAGGATGGATGGAATCGCTCTTCTCCGGAGCTTCCGTGTTGAAGAAGGCCGCAACGAAAAGAAACAGCCCCCCCGTAGCGGAGGTAACGCCCAGAATTTCAAGCACCAATGCATCCCAATACAAAAAGGTGCAAATGCAGAAAATGAACATATAGAGGGACAAGATCACAAACGAGGCACGCTCATCCGTTGTTAAAGGACGAATCTTTTCGCTCTTACGCTTTGGCTTTTCGGCTTCCGCCGGGTTGTCCAATCCTTGGAATTCTTCCGTCATGGTTGAGGAAACCAGTATCGCCGAATGCCTGAAGAACGCAAGAGCTATTCAAGATCGGCAAAAGCAATCCAACCCTCGCGGCCCGGAAGCTCGCGCGGAACAATTCGTCCGGGAGGCAGATGCCCGCTGGATGGAAGCAACTCTCCGAGCGGAACAAGCTCGATATGGGCTTCCGCTGCCTTCGCAAGAAAATCATCGAACAGATCGTGGCGCGCAACCCCCTCTACTTCAGCATGGATCGTCAACACATTCAACCCATCCGGATTAAGTCGGGAAAGGATATATTCGTTGTAGTTTTCATCGGTCACCCCATCCCTTCCGATCACCTCGTCGTAGGTGGGCAAGGTTACCGGAATTTGCGCCTGATTCAGCACCAACCCGTCGACGAGCGGCTTGAAAACCAGGTCGCCTCGGCAATCGCTATTATAGGTGAACGGGAATTTTTCCTTTTGCAGCAACGTCGCCTCGTTGCACTTCCAGCCCGGCGCGGCCGAGCAGATCGGCGGCGTACCACAGATTTCCGTAAGCAACTCCACCCCGCGTTCCAAATGCTGATAGAGCGCCGTGGAATCCATCGTATCGATCTTGGCCTGCCATGCATGATGATCCCACGCATGCAATCCAATTTCGTGTTCCTCCTCGACCGCACGGCGAATCTGCCGGGCCAGTTTTTTTCCAATAACCGAGCCGGGAAAGAAGGTGCCGCGCAGCAGGATGTCCCAGCCATACAGACTTGCGGCATTGCTTCGCAGCATTTTCACGAGGAAGGCCGGCTTCAGCAATCGCCAGACATGCCGCCCCATGTTGTCGGGCCCCACGGAAAAGAAGAACGATCCTTTGATGCCATACTTGCTTAAGCTGTCGCACAGCGCAGGAACCCCGAGGCGGGTGCCCCGGTAAGTATCCACATCAATTCGCAGTCCGAGTTTCATGAGGGGTCGAGGGTTTGTAAATTAAATACCAGAACAAGCTCGGATGGTTTCAACTATAATTCTTCCTCTTTGAAGAGATCGGAATCGACCGCTTGCTGAAGAAAGAAATCCAGCGTCTTTTCAATCGAGTCTCCAAAGGCAATACCGGGTTCCCAGTCAAGATACCGTTTCGCGTTCTTAATGCTCGGCACGCGGCGCTGCATATCCTGATAGCCTTTTCCATAGAACGCACCGCTCTCGACTTCAATGCAACCGGCCGAGGGCGGAAACTTGTCGCGCAATGGATGCTCGTTAAATTTTTCGGTCAGAATTTCGGCCAGCTCGCGAATGCTTGCTTCGTTTTCCGGGAACCCAATATTAACGATCTTCCCATCGCAACAACCGTCCTTGTTTTCAACGATCCGGAAGAGCGCTTCGATGGCATCGTCCACATCGATGAACGAGCGTTTTTGCTCGCCGCCATCCACCAACTGAATCGGCGATCCCTGGCATAGGTTGAGAATGAGCTGGGTGATCGCACGGGAAGAACCGATGCGGGCGGATTTAAGCGTGTCGAGGCGCGGGCCGATCCAATTG
The DNA here is from genome assembly GCA_029935255.1 of Pontiella sp. Taxonomy (GTDB): domain Bacteria; phylum Verrucomicrobiota; class Kiritimatiellia; order Kiritimatiellales; family Pontiellaceae; genus Pontiella. Next base: position 9,657 of record JAOZKS010000044.1, on the reverse strand, counting down.
AAGGGGCGGAACAGGGTAAACTCCAACTCCCCTTTTTCACCGTAGGCCCAGATGACGCGGTCAAGCAACTGTTTGATGGTGGAATAGATCCAGCGCTGGTTTTTGATTGGACCGGTAACGAGCGGCGACGATTCCTCGTCAAAGTTTTCATCGGGACACATGCCATAGACTTCAGATGTGGACGGAAAGATAATGCGCTTTCCATATTTTACACAGGCTCGTACCGTGCGCAGGTTTTCTTCGAAATCGAGTTCGAAGACGCGCAACGGGTTGCGGGTGTATTCAATCGGGGTTGCAATGGCCACCAGCGGAAGGATGATATCGCATTTGCGGATATGATATTCAATCCATTCATTGTGAATGGAAATATCACCCTCACGAAAATGGAAGTTCGGATGGTCGAGCAGATGGTCGACATAGTTTGATTGAAGGTCGAGGCCATAGACCTCGTAGTTTCCGTTTGCTGTTAGCTTATCGCTCAAGTGGCTTCCAATAAAACCGCTCACTCCAAGGATCAACACCTTTTTCTTGCGTTCCGCTTCAGATTTGGCCACCAGATTGGGGCCAAACTTCATATTGGGTTGAAGCAAGGCATCCTGAGCAAATTGGCTTCCCGCACACATAACGCCACGTTCAAGCTGCGCCGAGTCCACCCGCACACTACCGCTGCCGCAGGCCACGACCAATGGGTCGATGGAGAGCAGGGTTCCGGGCGAAGCTTCGGATGCCCCCTCCTCCACGGTGACTTGCCAGAGCAGGCATTTACGGTCGCCGATAAAGGTGAATGTTCCAGGATAGGGCTTGGTAACGGCCCGCACGAGATTACATACCTCCTCCGCGCTTTTCGTCCAATCAACTTCCCCGTCGACCGGGCGGCGTCCCCCAAAATAAGAGGCTTTGGAATCATCCTGTTCCGTGCGCGGGGCGGAGCCCTCCATAATTTTGGGCAGGGTTTCTGCCAATAGAATAGTGGCTCCGGCGATGATTTTAGCGAAAAGGGTTTTGGCGGTATCTTCACCGTCAATCGGAATGCTGCGTTGGGCAATAATATCGCCGTCGTCCGCCCGGGGCGTCATATAGTGCAGGGTCACACCGGTTTCCGATTCACCGTTGACCAGCACCCAGTTGACCGGGCAGCGCCCTCGGTAGGCCGGCAGCAACGACCCATGTAGATTAATGCATCCCATCTTGGGAATTTCAAGAATCGGGGCCTTGATCATATCGCGATAGTAGAATGAAAAGATAACGTCCGGCGCAAGGTCGCGAATACGCTTTTCCCAAACCGGGTGGTTGATATCTTCCGGCGCATAAACCGGAATACCCTTCTCCGCCGCCAGCTCGGCAACCGAGTCGAACCAAATGTTTTCCGTCGGGCTGTCCACATGCGTGAACACCGCCGCGATTTCATAGCCACTTTCAATCAGGGCTTCAATACCGGCACAGCCCACCGAATGGTATCCAAGTACAATTACTTTCATGATGATCTCTCTCTTCTGTTTTTTAAATGATTAATGATCGCGACCAACCACCTTGCGAACGAAGTAGCGGGGACGGTCGCGGACATCGTGGTAGATCCTGCCAATATATTCCCCCAGCAGACCGAGGCCGATAAACTGCGCCCCCACGAGCACAAACAAGATGGCGAAAAGTGTGAACACGCCCTGTGCCGCCCATTCCGATCCCCATATAACGCGCAGGATCAAAATCAAAAGACCCAGCCCAATGCCGAAGGCGGAAATGAATCCCCCAATCACACTCAGCACACGCAACGGAAAGGTTGTGATGCTGGTGAGCAGGTCGAATTGCAGATTGATCAGTTTCCAGAAACTATATTTCGAGTCGCCATCCGTTCGTTCATTATGGGCAACCGGAATCTCGGTGACCTTATGGGCAAAGGTATTGGCCAGCACGGGAATGAACGTGCTGCGTTCACGACACTGGAGCATGGTTTCGACAATTTCGTGGGTATAGCCGCGCAACATGCAGCCGTAGTCGTGCATCAACACCCCCGTCGACTTTTGAACCACCTTGTTCACCATCCGCGACGGCAGTGTGCGTAAAAAGGAATCTTGCCGGTTTTGCCGAACCGTACCGACCACATCGTAGCCTTCCAGCATCTTAGAAACGACATGGGGAATTTCTTCCGGTGGATTTTGAAGGTCAGCATCGAGCGTGACAATATAGCGTCCCTCGGCGTGGGCAAAACCCGCCATGACAGCGGCGTGCTGTCCATAGTTGCGGTTCAACAGCACCCCCACAATTTTTCCGCCTTCCTTTTCGGCGGAGGCCTTGATCATATCCGGGGAATCGTCGCGACTCCCATCATCAACCAGAATGAGTTCATAGGATTGATTCATCCCATCACACGCCGCAATGCACCGGGAAACCAGTTCATCAAGATTACTCTCCTCGTTATAGACCGGCACGACCACCGAAACTGTCAACCTGTTTTCCATTTTGTCCCCTACATGGCGTTTATTGCTGAAAACACAAGACAACATAGTCAATTTTCCAATCCCGTTCGTCAACGCCTTTCTAGCACTGCGCCGTATTATTAATCCGTCTGTTAAATAGGCGGCCTGATTGAGCTCCAAAGGGGTCGTGTCGCTTTGCTCCCGCAGGGGAAACGCTTTCCCTCCCTACGCTCATGTGATGCGTTCAGAACGAACGCTGCACCGTTCTTTCTTGGAGTCAAAAGTCTCCAAGTAATTTGATTTCCCGAACCAGCCCGAATCCAAACTTTTCCTGCACGGCCGCGATCATTTTTTCCGTGAGGTCGAATACATCGCGTGCGGTGGCCTCCGGCGTGGTCACAATGATATTGGCATGTTTATCAAATAGATGGGCCCCACCCACGCAGAAATCTTTTGCGCCGGCCTCCTCGAGGAACCAGCCCGCCGCCTGCCGTCGATCAGCGGCCGAAGTGGGCTCGATATTCCGAAAAACGCTGCCCGCGCAGGGCATGACCCGCCAATCCGGATGCTTGCTCCGGCGCAGTTCCAGAATACGTTCGCGCTCTGCGGTCATCGTCGGAATATCCCCGGACTGCAGCCGGAGCAAGGCGCTCAATACCACCCCGCCCGTTTGCTTCAGAATGGAGGAGCGATATTCAAAACCCAACTCGGCACCCGGAACTTCATGTCGGGTTCCACTCGCATCCAACAGCTGAACAGATTCGACCCCATCGCCAATCTGACGCCCAAACGCACCGGCATTCCCGGCAATCGCTCCGCCCACCGTTCCGGGAATTCCACTGCAATACGAAAGATCGCCCACACCGCGCTCAAGGGTCAAACGCGCCAAATCATCCAAAAGCGTATTGCCCGACACCCGCACCGAATCACCCTCAAACCTCAGATCCGGCTGATCCTCCGCGCAATAGCGTAGAACCACGAAATCAACTCCGGAATCGGACACCAACAAGTTCGACCCCTGCCCCATCACCATGAAATCAATCCCCTCATCCGCGAGCAACGCAGCGGTTTGCACCAAGGCATCCCCATCCGGGCATTCAATCAGCATCGGGCAAGAACCGCCGAGCTGGAAGGTCGTATAATCGCTCAGTCGTGCGCCGGGAACAACGGACACCTGCGTGGGCAGTTTCGTTAGTAGGATTTCATCGATCATGGTTTCTTCCGCAAAATTCTCGCCATGCTAATCGTCCGTCCGCTAATTTCCAAGCCTTGGAGATTAAAATGATTCGCGAAATTACATCCACGAGCAATCCACTCATCAAGGAACTGCGCGCCCTCGCTACGTCGAAAAAGGCTCGGCAGGAAAGCGGATGCTTCTTGGTGGAAGGCTGGCGCGGCATCGACAGCCTGCTCACACATGAAAGCGATCAATACTCCATCGAGACACTCGTTGTTTCCAGCGAGTGGAAAAACGACGCACGCCTCCCCGGCGCACTCGACACCGTCGTGCTTCCTGATTCTGTGTTCGCGAAAATCTCCAATGTGCAACAGGCCCAAGGCATTCTCGCCGTCGTACGCCATGCCCTAAACCCGTTCGATATCCGTCAAAATACGGGAAACTATCTCCTGCTCGATGCCCTCCGCGACCCTGGAAATCTCGGCACTCTGATTCGCTCCGCCGTCGGCGCAGGATTTGACGGCATCTTGCTTCATGGCGACTGCGTCGAACCCTTCAATCCCAAGGTGATTCGCTCCACCATGGGCACCTTCGCCTTTTGCAACATCTGGACTATTTCGCAGCCCGACATCGACCAACTGATGGATGCGGGCTACGCGCTCTGCATCACCACAGGCCTCGGCGGCGAGAATCTATACGAAGCCGTATTTTCGCCCAAAACCGTGTTGGTGATTGGCTCCGAAGCCCACGGCGTTTCCGATGGACTCATGCAGCTCGCCGCCAAAAAGATCACCATCCCTCTGGCGAACGAATGCGAATCACTCAACGCGGCCATCGCCGGAAGCATCTGCATGTTCCAGATCACGCGAACGTAAAAACGCCCGAGAAGCGGAACGTTTCATAAATGCTCTAGCCAACACGGAGTTGAATGATATTTTCATTGGTGCCGATCGCCGACAGCACCTCTTTGCTGGGTGCCTTATCCAGCTTGAGCGAGCAACATGCGGATTCACCGCCACTGAAGATTGTGTTTTCCATCTCTTCGACATTGATTCCATGGCCCCGCAGCGCATCCAGCACCCCGGCCAGCACGCCCACCTTGTTAAGGTGCTGAACCACCAGCGTTGCAACGGCAGAACTCTTGGCACGCAGGTTCACCGGATTCAGCGGCATGCCGGAATCTTTATAGGCCGCCACAATTTGCACGACTGAATCGCCGACGGCATCGGCCGCCTGATCGGTGGAGGCGCCGATATGCGGTGTGCAGGCCACGAGTTCGGCCAGCTCGGTATCGGCAAACGCAGCTTCGCCACCGGCAGGCTCGTTTTCGAAGACATCCAGTCCAACCCGCAATCCTTTTTCGCGAACGGCTTCCTTCAGGGCTTCCGTATCCACCACACCGCCGCGCGCGGTGTTGATCAGGATGGCACCGTCCTTCATGCTCGCAAGAAATTCCCGATTAACCATGTGTTTGGTTTCGGGGGTTTCAGCCAGATGAAGACTTATGGCATCGGCCCGGCTCGCAACTTCATTCGGAGAGGCACAATAGCCAATGCCCAGTTTTTCGGCAACGTCCGGTGTCAGACTGCGCGACCACGCAATTACATCCATATCCAGTGCGGCAGCACGACGGGCAAGACCCTTGCCAATGGCACCCAGACCGATCACACCCAACGTACGACCTTTCAAGCCAGCGGCGTTGCCATATTCTTTCTTGCGCCACTTGCCATTGAGCATATCGCGGGAGGCCGCCACCACACGGCGGTCGGCGGCGATCAGATGTGCCAGCGCCAGTTCGGCGACGGCATCGGTGTTGGTTCCCGGGCAGTTGCAGACATAGATCCCCATACGGCTTGCGCAGGCGACATCAATCGTATTCGTTCCAGCTCCCGCACGAATGATCAGTGAAAGCGACGAAGCCGCTTCCATGGTCTCGGCGGTCACTTTGGTGGAACGGACAATCAGGATTTCGGCATCCTTGATGGCTACCGGAAGTTCCTCGCTGGCGAGCCCGGGTTGCAGGTCTATTCTTGCACCCAGTTCTTCCAGACCAGCCACTTTGGCCGGATCGAGTTTGTCAGCTACCAGAATATTCATATCGCATTCCCCTTAGATGGTTTTTTCGTTTAATTCGCGTTGTACTTCAACAAACTTCTCCACCGCAAAGTCGAGATCTTCAATCGAATGTGCCGCCGAAATTTGAACCCGGATCCGGGCCTGTCCTTTCGGCACAACGGGAAAATAGAACCCGATCACATAGATGCCTTTTTCCAACAGGCGGTCGGCCATGGCCGTGGCCAAACGGGCATCGCCGAGCATGATGGGAACGATGGGATGATCCCCCTCGGGAACATCGAATCCGGCATCGATCATCTTGCAGCGAAAATAGGCCGTATTCGAATCCAGTTTGTTACGCAGCTCCGTAGAGGCCGAGAGCAACTCAAGAACGCGGATCGAAGCGGAAGCAATCGCCGGGGCCAGCGTGTTGGAGAAGAGGTACGGGCGCGAGCGCTGACGCAGAAGATCGATAATCTCCTTGCGGCCGCTGGTATATCCGCCACTGGCTCCGCCGAGTGCTTTGCCTAAGGTTCCTGTGATGACATCGACCCGACCCATGACCTCGCAATATTCATGCGTTCCGCGACCGGTCTTGCCCAGCACACCGACGGAGTGGGAATCGTCCACCATCACCAGTGCGTTGTATTGATCCGCCAGATCGCAAATGGCTTTGAGATTGGCAATGGTTCCATCCATGGAAAAAACGCCGTCGGTGGCAATCAGGCGGATACGGCAGTCCTGCGTTTTCTTGAGCTGCTCTTCGAGCTCCTCCATGTTGGAGTTCGAGTAGATGTGGCGCTGGGCCTTGCAGAGGCGCACGCCATCAATGATGGAGGCATGGTTGAGGGCGTCGCTGATCACCGCATCCTCCTTGGTGAGGAGCGTTTCAAACAGGCCGCCGTTGGCATCGAAACAGGAGGAATACAAAATGGTGCCATCCGTTCCAAGGAAATCCGAGAGGCTGGATTCCAGCGTTTTATGCACCTCCTGGGTTCCGCAGATAAAACGAACCGAAGAGAGGCCAAACCCCCACCGATCCAATCCGGCCTTGGCGGCTTCGATCAGTTCAGGGCGATTGGCCAGCCCCAGATAGTTGTTCGCGCAGAAGTTCAGCACCTTGCCGTCCGAAACGCGAATACCGCTTCCTTGCGGGCCGAGCAGAACGCGTTCGCTCTTGTACAAGCCTGCTTGTTCGATTTCATCCAATGCGGCGCTAAAAATTTGCAGTCCTTTTTTACTCTCCATTTTATTCCCCTTTATTCGCTCCAGCTTAAGATCACCTTTCCGGAGTTTCCGGAAATCATACGTTCAAATCCTTTTTCAAATTCAGTGTAGTGAAAACGGTCGGTGATGACCGGTGCAATCTCCAGCCCGCTCTGCAGCATGCTGGTCATCTTGTACCAGGTCTCGTACATCTCTCGGCCATAGATGCCCTTGAGCGTCAGGCCGTTGAACACCACGGTGTTCCAGTCGATGCCCACATCCTCCGGAAGAATACCCAGCATGGCAATTTTCCCACCGTGGCACATGCTGGCAATCATCGACCGGAACGCCGATGGGTTGCCGGACATTTCAAGGCCGACATCGAACCCCTCCTTGAAGCCGAGTTGTTTTGTCGCGTCTTCGAGCTTTTCCTCCGCCACGTTGACCGTGCAGGTGGCTCCCAGTTTTTCAGCCAACTCCAGTCGGTAGGGATTGATATCCGACACCACCACATGCCGCGCACCCGCGTGGCGGACGATGGCCGCCGCCATGATGCCGATGGGCCCGGCACCCGTAATCAACACATCTTCGCCCAGCACATCGAAGGAGAGCGCCGTGTGGGTGGCATTGCCAAAGGGATCGAAGATAGAAAAAACCTCTTCAGGGATGGACGGGTCGCACAACCAGACATTCGTGACGGGAATGGAAAGATATTCCGCGTAGGCCCCATTCGTATTGATGCCCACCCCGCGTGTGTTGGCGCACAGGTGGCGGCGGCCCGCCAGACAGTTCCGGCACTTCCCGCAAATGAGGTGTCCCTCCCCGCTCACCAAATCGCCCATCTTAAAGTCGGCAACATTGCTACCCATCTCCACGATTTCACCCACGAACTCATGCCCGATGGTCAGTGGAACCGGAATATTTTTCTGAGCCCAGCCGTCCCAATTATAGATATGCACATCCGTTCCGCAGATCGACGTTTTACGAATCTTGATCAGGACATCGTTTATCCCGATTTCCGGAACCGGAACGTCCTCCAGCCAGAGCCCGCGTTCCGCCTTTTTCTTCACTAATGCCTTCATTATGATTCCTCCTTTTAAGACACGCCCATTTACTCGGCCAAACTAACCACGGAGCAGAGAAACGATCAATATTATATTGAGTGATCAATACCGCTGGTTTTCTCATTTAAGAGTTTGATCCCTTTACGGAGCGGGAGAGGCAATAACCTCGTAGAAGACTGCGGCACCCGTTGCAGGCACGTTCACAATACAGTCATCTCCTGAACCCACGTTGAAGTACCTGAGCCCGCCTCCGGCTGGAAGGTTCAGAGTTCCACCGACCGTCAACGTCGCCCACCCCCAATCTTAAACCACTGATCGGCGGATTTAAGGTGGAACCTGCGGTTCCCTACCCCCACTTGCCCTTGTCCATGTGGCCCTGCATTTCGGTCATGGAGAGCTTCATCTGTTTAAAGGAGGCGTTCAGGCTCTGTTCGAACACATCGACGCATCCCGGGTCCAGCGCATCCCGAATCCCTGCCTCGCAGACGCGTTCGATCTGCCGCGCAAGATCGATTAACTGCGCATGCAATGCGTTGGTATTGCGCGAACGTTCAATCACCCCGGCCGCCGCTTCATCCAACTCGGCAAAGACCGAGCCCGCCGCACCGCATTTAGGACAAACATCGCAAACTTCGTCACCATCATGGATATATCCACAAACACATTTCCATTTTTTCATCCTGACCTCCAGTTGGTTAAAACGGGATTCTAAAACTATTGCATAGAAAATCAAGTTCAAGCCTACCCACATTTGCCTTTCTGGTTTTTCTTCATCGTGCATAATGTTGGCATGAAACTTCAAACGATCATCCACACCTTGGGAAACATTGCTCCGTTGGACCTTGCGGAGGAGTGGGACAATGTTGGTCTACTGATCAACCCGTTGCGTCCTCACAATGTGAGGAAAATCCTGCTGACCGTCGATCTGACCGAACCCGTGGCCGACGAGGCTCTTGCCAATAAGGTTGACTTGATTATTGCCTATCATCCGATCCTGTTTCGCCCCGCCAGCCGGTTGGATGCGGATAATGCCTATGACCGCACGGTCATGAAGCTGATCCAAAAGAATCTCGCCGTCTACTCACCTCATACGGCACTCGATGCCGTCATTGGCGGTGTGAACGATTGGCTGGCCGATGGGGTTGGTGCTGGCGAAATCTCCGTTCTCCAACCCATCGAAAACAGTGAAGCCGGACAAGGTCGCCTCGTCGAGCTGACCCGTCCCGTTAAACTGAAAACGCTGACGCAACGGATCAAGAAATACCTCGGACTTAAAACCGTACGGATTGCACAGTCCACCGAAGACGCTCCGATTCGAACCGTTGCCCTTTGCGCCGGCGCCGGGACGGATGCTTTCAGCGGCATTGAGGCCGATTGCTACCTAACGGGTGAAATGAGCCACCACAACGTATTGGAAGCCACCTTAAGCGGCTCGAACGTCATTCTTTGCGAGCATACGAATACAGAGCGCGGCTATCTCCCCCTTTTCCGCAATATTTTACGAAAAGCACTCGGCAACGGGGTTGACATCTCCGTGTCGGAAATAGATTCTGACCCGATTAAATTTAACTGACAGAGGACTCTAAAAATGGCCAAGAAGAAAAAATCCGCCTACGCCGAAGCGGGTGTTGATATCGATGTAATGATGAATTCGCTCAAGCGGATCGGCAAAAAGGTAAACGGCACCAATACCCCCGGTGTCGTTAGCGAAATCGGCTCGTTTGGTGGCTTGTTTAAGTCG
>JAOZKS010000043.1 GCA_029935255.1 Pontiella sp. | reverse complement strand
CGCTCTTCGAGATCGGCGCGGGTGTCGAGCGGGGTGTGCGGCGTGGTGTAGGACATATAGAGAAAGAACGGTTTGTCCGCCTCGCGTTCGCGCACCATGCGCATGCCCTCTTCGGTCATGAAGTCGGTTAGATAGGTCCACCCCTCCTGCTCCACGCTTTTTCCGTCGCGCATGAAGATCTGTTCCTTCCCAATCTTCTTTTTCGGCAAGTAGGAGCGGCCACCCCCAATAAGTCCGGTAAAATGATCGAACCCCACCGATTGCGGAGCCAGCCCCAGATGCCACTTCCCCACCGCCTGCGTGCTGTAGCCGGCATCGCGCATATGATGCGCCAACGTCACAACTCCTTCCTCATAATGGCTGCTGTTCTGTTCGCAATGAACATATTGCTGATAGCGCCCCGACACGAGCCCCGCCCGCGACGGCCCACATACGGCACCCGAAACGTGGGCATCGGCACAGATGATTCCGCTCGCCGCGAGGCGGTCAATGTTCGGGGTCGGGATGTCCTTGCAGCCGGTATAGCCCAGATCGCCATAGCCGAGGTCGTCGGCCAGAATAATCAGAACATTGGGTTTAGATGCCGCCGCCGCGTACACCGTTATCATCATTCCTAGTGCCGCGAATGCGGCGAATCTGTTCGATTTCATGATGTCTCTCCTCGCCCAAAAATATGGGATTTATATTGATAATCCTTACATTCTAGGGTTTTATCCGCCTGTTCAATACTTATTTGAGCTCAAGTATTAACTAACAAAGGCGGAACGATGAAAAAAAGAGAGTTTTTGGTTTCGAGCGTGGGGATTGGGGCGGTGCTACCCGCGATCTCGGCGGTAGCGGCTTCGGAAAAGGCGGTTTCGGCGGACGAAGAAATAAAAGGCCTCTTCCGGGTGAACCCCTACTTGCAGAATGTTTCCGAAACCGAAGTCACGGTCATGTGGATGACGCGCACAACATGCTTCAGTTGGGTGGAATGGGGTGAAACAAAAGAGCTCGGAAACGCAACTCAGAGCATTGTCGATGGGCAAGTCACAGCCAACAATACGCTAAATAAGATTACGATCAGCGGCCTAGAACCGGGAACATCCTATTTTTACCGCATCTATTCCCGAGAAATCATCGAATATAATCCGTATAAAGTGAAATGGGGCGCAACCGAAAAATCCGCAGTCCTCTCCTTTACCACGCCCCATGTGAAGTCTGATTCGCTCAACTGTATCTTCTTTAACGATATCCACGACCGGCTGCAGACGTTCAATGCACTGTTGGATCAAGTGAAGGGGTTTGATCACGACCTAAGCATCTTCAATGGAGACTGCTTCAACGACCCTCGAAGCGAAGAACACGTGTATCCCCTGCTCGACGCCTATGGACAAGGGGTTCGGGCAGCAGAACGCCCCGTAATCTATCTGCGCGGAAATCATGAGATTCGCGGAAGCTATTCACGCCAGTGGCCGAGTGTCGGGAGCAACCCCGGCGGAAAACAATACTTTGCCATGCGGCGGGGTCCCATCCAATTTATCTTCATGGATTGTGGCGAAGACAAACCCGACAGCCATCAGGCCTATTCCGGATTGAATGATTTCGAGGGGTTCCACCGCGAGCAAGCCGGTTGGCTGGAAAAAGAGATTGAAAAGCCCGAGTTCAAGAACGCCAAATACCGGGTGCTGGTTCACCACATCCCCATCTATGGATTGAATGAAAAAAAATATAATCCATGGAAAAGCCTCTGGGGTCCTGCCATGAATCGCGCCGGATTTGATATCTCCTTCCACGGACACACCCACCGAGCCGTTATTCATCCGCCGATGACTGCGGGTGAGCACAACTTTCCGGTGATCATCGGGGGCGGCCCGACGATGGACAATGGAACCCTCACCCTGCTACAAGCTGACGCGACGGAGTTGACGGTGAAGCTGGTTGGAACGGATGGGCGATGCATTGCAACCCATACTGTTCCGGCTCGCACCTAGTACGCAGCGTCAGGGAAGTTCGGGTTTCAGTTCACGACCCTGCTGATCGACGGGATAGAGCGCATTTTCGGCTTCGAGCTGGCGCGCCATGGCCGTGACGAGCTGTTGCAACTTCTCGGGGTTTTTCGAAGCAACATCGTGCTCCTCGAAAGGATCGGTCTTGAGGTTGTAAAGCCGATGCTGTCTCGGGTTTTTTCCCGTCGGATTGTAGTCATAAATGACCTTCCAATCCTTGGTGCGGTAGCTGGTGAAATAGCTGCTGTTGTGGTTGTGCGGGAAATGCATCAGGAAAACCTCCGGTCGGGCAGGATTAAATTTTCCCTCAAGCTGGGTGGCGAGGTCGTAGCCATCCACCACATGACCGGATGGGTTCTTCGCGCCGACAAGATCGAGAATCGTGGGATAGAGATCCATCACGGTTCCCAATTGCTCCTGAATGGCATCCTGCGGAATCGGTAGCTTTTTCTGCCACAGGTTTTTGGGATCGGGCTTGGCCCACGCCGCGATGAAAGGCACTCGCATACCGCCCTCGAAAGAGGTTCCTTTTTTTCCGTGCAGCGGGGCGGAGGAGGCGTGGTCGTATTTCCCACCCAGCGGGGCATCCGAGCCGTTATCGCCAAGGAAGATCACCAACGTATTTTCCGCGATGCCCAGCGCCTCAAGCTGATCCAGGATATCGCCAAGCGACTGATCCATTCCCTCGACTAGTGCGGCATAGGCCTGAGCCTTGGCACTTTTGTCGGAATCCTTGTAATGGTCGGCAAAGCGCGGATCGGAGTTGAAGGGTGCGTGGAGGGCATAGTGCGCCATGTAGAGATAGAAGGGTTTCTTTTCCTTCACGGCCACGGCGATTTGCGCATTGGCCTCCAGCGTCAATGCCTCGGTCAGAAAGGTGCCGGTGTCATAATATTTTTCAAGGCCCGGCACATTATGGGTCATTTTTTTTGCATATTTCGGGTGGTTCCCATAGTGATCCTCAGAGAAATAACTTTTGGGACGACCCCAGCACGCCCCGCCAATATTGACCTCGAACCCGAGGTTAAGCGGATCAGCCCCCTCCGAGTCCTGCCGACCAAAATGGGCCTTCCCTGCGTGAATGGTTTTATACCCATTTGCATGCAGCACGCCCGGCAGGGTGACATCCCCCCTTTTAAGTCCTTCCCAGTTCCATTCCGGCGGGCCGTTTTTTCCTTTATTGTTCCCCTCAGGTCTAATCCAAGTGGTGGTTCCATGGCGGGTGGCGTTCTGTCCGGTCATGATCGACGCGCGGGTTGGCGAGCAGACGCTCTGGGCGCAAAAATTATTAAAGCGGATCCCTTGCTTGGCGAGGCGCTCCATGCTGGGGGTACGATACCAATCGTTGAGCGGATAGCGTTTCGGCTGGCCATCCTCGTCCGTCAAAAACGGCACCGAGGTATCCATCACCCCCATGTCGTCCACCAGAAAAATAATGACGTTGGGTTTTTCCGATTGAGCCAGACTTGCAAGGGCAAGTCCAACACACAAGGCCGCACTTTTGAAAATTGTTTTTATGATTAGTTTCCCGTCTTCTTTTTCTGCTTTGTGGCGGAGGGCCATTGCTGAGGAACCTTCTCTCGCGATGCCGCGCCATATTCCCCGCCTTCAAAGCTCTCCTTACACGAGTTGTACCAAACGCCGAATTGAGCCTGTAGTTTTTGAACCACCTCGGGATGCGCTTCGGCAACATTATTTTTCTCGAAGGAATCCGACTCCATGTCGTACAGCTCGGGGTTCTTCCCGTTGGAATAGAGTTTGTATGTGTGGCCGATCATCGCGATTTGTCCTTTCGAAGCAAACCCAATCGGTGCAGGGCGCTGGAAATCCTCTCCTCTGAGCAACGGCAGGATACTGGTTCCATCAACCGCATGGGCTGGCAGCTTGATTCCAAGGACATCCACCACCGTCGGGAGGTAGTCGGACGTAACGACGGGGGCTTCGGTCACCATCGGCTGCTTTACGCCGTTCGGCCAGGTCATGAGACCGGGAACGCGCACGCCGCCTTCGTAGAGACTGCGCTTGCGGGCACGGTAGGGTCCGGCATCGCCCGGCGTTCCGTTTTCCGGTCCATTGTCGCTGGTAAAGAAAAGCAGGGTGTTGTCGTTGATTCCCAGCTCCTTGAGTTTCGCACGGAGGCGACCCATCTGGTCGTCGAGTGCGGTGATGCAACCGGCATACTGCTGCATCTTGAAATCCTGATCCTTATACATTTCGGCATACTCGGGCCCGGCAACACACGGAAGATGCGGCGCATGGAACCAAATGACCGCGAAGAACGGCTGCTTGTTTTTCGCGGCGTTTTCGATGAAGGGAATCGCGCGATCCATGATCACGCGCGAGTCGTCGCCTTTCAGATTATCCAAAGCCTTGCCCGCGGGTGTCCAATAGAAGGTGCCGTAATGTTCGGCATCGGCGGCATCCTTGATATAATTCCAGCCAAACTTGCGGCTCTCCGGTTTTTTGAGCTTCTTTGGGATCAGCATCGGATCCCATGTGGGAACCTTCGACTCCGTGGAGAAATAGGTATCGAAACCGTGTAGTCCGGGCGGGTTCAGTAGCTCGGGGTGCTTTCCACCGCCACGGTTGGCATCGGGTTCATCGTTTGTGAAGGTGCCGAGGTGCCACTTGCCAAAATGGCCGGTGGTGTATCCCTGTTGCTTGAGCACTTCGGCGAGCGTAATTTCCTCGGGGCGCAGGATGCCGGTATTGGCAAAAAAGACCCCGGTGCGGTACGGGTGCCGACCATTCAGGCAGCTCGCGCGCGTTGGACTGCATACCGGAGCGGCGGCGTAGAAACGGTCGAACCGAACCCCTTCGCGTGACATCGTATCGAGATGCGGGGTCTTAATGACTGCATTCCCATTATAGCCAACGCACCCCCACCCCAGGTCATCCGCCATACAAAGAATTACGTTGGGACGCGGAGCCTGCCCTGCGACGTGGGTTGCGAGCAACAACATCGCCATTCCTAAAATCCTGTTTGATATTTTCATAGTAGATCTCCCTTATTTGCCGAGGTAGCTTTTCATTTCTTTGGAGAGATAGTGGGTCTCTCCGGTATTGAATTGTTTGGGGCCGGGGGTGGAGCGGCCGTTTTCAACCAGTTTCTCCAGTTCGTCGGAGAGGGTTTTAACGACCTCTGGATACTGGGTGAAGAGATTGTTTTTCTCTGCGATATCATTTTCCATATCGTAGAGTTGCCCCGATGGATCGCTCTTAGAACCCCTCCCTCCACGGCCTCCCGCACCCTTGCCCATGATCAGCTTCCATTTACCTTGGCGAATGGCAAACAGGCCCGAGATGGAGTGATGAACCCATGTGCGTTGCTCGATGCCCTCCGCCTGTTCTCCTTTGAGCGCAGGCAGGAAGCTCCAACTGTCTACCCCGGCGCTGTCGGCCAGCGACGGTCCAAGCACTTCGGCAACCGTGGCCATGATGTCGGTGGTGGCAACCGTTCCGTTGTAGATTTGTTCGCCCTTCACAACCGAAGGCCAGACGACGATGAAAGGAACGCGGTGACCGCCTTCCCAGATGTCGGTCTTTTCGCCACGCAGTTTTCCATTCGGCTGATGGCCATATTCCGTAACCCCGTATTTTTCGTTGCTGGCGAAGGAGCCGTTGTCGCTGGTAAAGATGATCAGCGTATTTTCGTAAATCCCTTTTTTCTTGAGGGCTTTGATAATATGTCCGACAGCCCAATCGGTTTCGACCACATAGTCGCCATAGATCCCGGCTTCGCTGGAGCCTTGAAAGCGCTTGCTTGGAAGCACCGGTTTATGCGGAGAAGGAAATGGAACATAAAGCAGGAACGGCTTCTCCTGCGGTTGTGCCTTAATATATTCAGCGGCCTTTTCCGCAATCGTGGGCAGACCTTCCATCGGGTCGAAACGGAGTGCTTTCGCCCCACCCCGCTGGTAGGTCAGCAGATCGTTTACTTTCTCAATCGTTTCGGTGGGAAGCTCGACAACCCGCCGATTTTCGATCCAAGTGTAGGGGGGCATATCGAGCGAGGCCGAGATGCCGTAGTAATGGTCGAATCCGTGATCAACCGGACTGTCTTGAATCTCCTTTGTAAAATCGACCTCGTTTTTCTTTCCACCTTCGAGATGGGCCCAACCTAACCCCAAGTGCCACTTTCCAAAACACGCCGTGCTGTATCCGGATTTCTTGGCGAGCGTGGCAATGGTTTCCCGTTCCGGGGCAATCAGCGCCGCAGAGTAACCCATCAATACCCCTCTCTTTTTATGGGTGCGCCAGCAATAGCGCCCCGTCAAGAGCCCATAGCGAGTTGGAGTGCAGACCGCAGCGTTGGAGTGCCCATCCGTGAAACGTATGCCCTCTTCGGCCAGCGAATCAAGGTTCGGGGTTGGTGCCTTGGATTCGCTGTTGTAGCAGGTGAGGTCCCCATAGCCGAGGTCGTCGGCAAGAATCACAACCACATTCGGTTTTGTGGCGGCATTCACGGAATTGGCTAGGATCAGAACAACAAACAATCTGAGGATTCGCCTTACGGATCGCATATTCATGACTCCTTATTTTCAACACTCAAACGAGAATTGGCGACGGGGTCAGCATAGCCTTTCCCATCGCCAATGCAGCCTTTTGGATTATAGATTTTCCGCAATTCTTTCCGCCATGCCGATATAGGAGGCGGGGGACATTTCGAGCAGGCGTTGCTTGTCAGCCTCATCGAGCTCCAAGGTTTGAACGAATTCTTGAATGGTTTCCTGAGTGATACGGGCTTGTCCGCGGGTGAGGTCCTTGAGCTTTTCGTAGGGCTTTTCAATCCCGGCTTTGCGCATGACGGTCTGAATGGGCTCGGCGAGGACCTCCCAGGCATTATCGAGGTCGGATGCGAGGTTTTCTTCGCGGAGCTGAAGCTTGCCGAGTCCTTTCATGGTGGATTGATAGGCGATCATGCTGTAGCCGAAGCTAACGCCCATGTTGCGCAGGACGGTGGAATCGGTCAGGTCGCGCTGGAGCCGGGAGATCGGCAACTTGGCGGAGAGGTGGCCGAAAAGGGCGTTGGCCATTCCGAGGTTGCCCTCGGAGTTCTCGAAGTCGATGGGGTTGACCTTGTGCGGCATGGTGGAGGAGCCGACCTCGCCTTTCACGGTCTTCTGGCCAAAGTAGGCCATGGAGATGTAGGTCCAGATGTCGCGGTCGAGATCGATGAGAATCGTGTTGTAGCGGCTGATGGCATCGAACATTTCGGCCATGTAGTCGTGCGGCTCGATCTGCGTGGTGAAGGGGTTTTGTTTTAGCCCAAGCTTGCCCTCGACAACGCCCTTGGCGAGCGCGGGCCAGTCGATATCCGGATAGGCGGAGAGGTGCGCATTGTAGTTGCCGACGGCACCGTTGAGCTTGCCGAGAATTTCAACGGATTCGGCTTTTAATTTTTGCCGAAACAGGCGGTCGGCGAATACGGCGAGCTCTTTGCCGATGGTGGTGGGCGATGCGGTCTGGCCGTGGGTGCGCGCGAGCATGGGCACGCTTTTCCAATCGATGGAATAGGCCTTGAGCTGATCGATGATTTCCTGCTGATGCGGAAGTAGCGCGGCGAGACCGTCTTTGAGCATGAGGGCGTGGGAGAGGTTGTTGATATCTTCGGAAGTGCAGGCAAAGTGAAGGAATTCGGAAAGGGATTCCAGCGTGGTGCCTTCGATCTTTTGCTTGAGATAATATTCGACTGCTTTCACATCGTGGTTGGTGGTGCGCTCGATGGCTTTAACTTTTTCGGCTTCCTGCGGTGTGAAATCATCGAGGATACCCATGAGCAAATCTTGCTCTTCGGCGGTAAGTTCGCGACATTCGGGAATTCCGGTTTCAGTACAAAGCGCCATGAGCCAGAGGACTTCGACGCGCACACGGTTGCGTACGAGGGCGTATTCAGAAAAACATTCGGTGAGTTCGGCGACTTTCGCTGCGTAGCGCCCGTCGATCGGGCTAATGGCTGTAATCATTATATTTTCTCCCTAAAATTGAAAACCAGCGGTAAATATAGTCGGGTGGGTTGCGATGGGCAAAAGAAAAAGCCGGACTCCTCCACACAAAGAAGCCCGGCATACCTAGCCAAGACTATTGCGCTATTGGATCCGCTTCATATCGGAGCCGAAAAGATCGCCTCCCCTGAACGAGGCAATAAACCCTGCGTTCGTCTCCAGCGTCTTGTTGTCGGAGTTGACCTCGATAATTCGTCCGCCGGTCGTGGAAGCAATCACCAGATAGCCGACATACTCGATGTCGTATTTTTTCTGCAGCTCCTTTGAACCCAAAGCAAGGTCGGGTCCCGTGAATATGGGGTTGCGTTTTTGGGCGGTGAACCAGACCTGCTTCTGCGTTCGCTGGAGCACCACATAGGTTTTGTCTTTGCCGATGGAACCAACGAGGTATAGCGCAACCTCCACGGGCGATTCATAGGGGGTGGAGCTCACTTTACGGATTTCGATGGTGTATTTCACCACCTGCACCACCCCGGCGCTGGAGTGGATCTCCGATTCGACCTTGATCTCGGACTTGATTCCAAGCACAGGAACGATTTGGCCGTTGAGATAGTCGATATCTCCAGCGCTTAGATAGGAGCGCGGGACTTTGAGCTTACGCCCGGATTCGTCGCGAAGGACGATCTTGTCCCCGGCTTCTTCGATGAATTCAGCTTTGAGCTGACTTCCTGAGCTCCCCGTCCAAGTGCGGAACTCGGCCTGCACCGACTGTGCAACGAGGCCGACGAGCATCCATGTAATTACACGGTTCTTCATTTTGTGCCTCCTTTTGTTTCCGGTTAACGGTTGTCGTGAAACAAAGAAGCAATCAAAACCTTTTTGCGAAGGCCGTCCTCCCCACTAAAAAAAGAATCAAAACCTGCGACCGGGGAAACGCTTTTTCGCCGTTTTCCTACTTTGGTCGCGAGCTTTTTTTTCGGCACGATCGACAAGATTAAACGCCTCATCGAAGGCCGTTCCTCGTTGGGAGCCAAGGATGAGCTCCGCATTCTTTTCAAAAATCAATTTACTGCATTTCATGGAAATCACGCTATCCGTACGATCTTTGACTACAGCGATATACCCTTTATACTCAACTCCCGTCTGCTTCCCGGCCTCAACCTGTTTAAGGTTGATGGTTCCGCTTTCATAGCTATGCTGGTTCTTGTTTTCGACGGAAAATTTAAATTTGGACACGGTTCGGTCAAGGATGACATACATCTCTTTTTGTTCCGGTTGCCCGATCAAGTAGACTTCGGAAACCAGAGGGGCTTCGTAGGGCACCGAACTGGTCTTTCGAATCGAAACGGTGCACTGAACCGATTCTGTTTGAACCTGAAACCCACTCCCACGACCGCTCCCATACCCCTCGTTTTCACGATCCGTATTCGTGGAAACTTTGATCTCAACGTGCGGGGGGGCTTGCAATACAGCATATTTTCGATCGCGCATGCTGAGCGTGTCGAGTGAAACCTTGAATTCCGAACCATCCTGCTTTCTTAAAACCACCTGATCGCCCGTTGTCCGGACATATTCAGCCTCCATGGTTTTTCCAGAGGTGTCGGTCCAAACACGCTGCTCGGCCATGCCTGAATAGCAGATTCCTGTGAGAACAAGCACAACCACCCTGCCTAATAAGACTTTATTCATCCTCTATCTCTCCTTTGGCAACACCCCACGTGTACGGACCATAGAACCATGAGAACGATCAAATATTGCAGAAATTCTATGCTTATTTCAGCAATTCCGACCAGAATGCCTGCACTTTCTGTAGTGCACGGGCACGATGGGATATGCGATTTTTCACCTCAGAATCAAGTTCGGCAAAGGTTTCGATATAGCCCTCGGGAACAAAGAGCGGGTCATAGCCAAAGCCGTTGGTGCCGTGCAACTCCTTGATGATTGTTCCGGCACAAACACCTTCCAATGTTTGACTGTTTCCTTCGGGGTCGGAGAGCGCGATGACCGTCCGAAACTGCGCGGTTCTATCGGACTCATCGGCTAGCTCACGGAGCAGCTTATCGTTATTATTGGAATAGGAGCATGGTTCACCAGCGTAGCGGGCGGAATACACCCCCGGTGCTCCACCTAGCGCATGGACTTCCAGCCCGGAATCATCTGCCAAAGCCCAACAGCCCGTGGATTTTGCCAGCGTGACGGCCTTTTTAATCGCGTTGGCCTCCAGCGTATCGCCATCTTCAACGACATCGGGGATCTCCGGAAAATCAAAGGCCGAAAGAACTTCTAATCCCTGAAAATCAAAGATCGCCTTGATTTCTTGCAGCTTGTATTCGTTGCGCGTTGCGATGATAAGTTTCATATCCATCCCATGAATTAATAGTATGTTCGAGAAGATGAACTTTGGGTTGCCTTTCCCTTCAAATCGTCAGGAAAGCGTGATCCGGGTTTGATTTTGGAAAGATATTCTATATTCCTTTCGAATTCATCCCTGCTCGTCTTGGAGTGCAGAACGGCTCCATTTTTATCGTAGACCACCACCAAGAAACCACGGTATTCGACCCCATCATTCGTGGATGAGTATTTATACTCATGCATCTTAAAGCGTCCTCCCACAAATGAGTGAGTCTTTCCCTCCCTAAAATTGAAGTTGAAATCAGTCCGGTCCAGCATGATAAATTCGTCGTCATAACTGGCATTTCCTATCATAAACAACGTTGCTTTTAGCTCTCCACTATAAGGCATTCGGCTGGTCTGGGTCAGGATTACCTCTCCGTGCATTGAAACGACTGAATTGTAGTAGGATGATTTTTTCCGGTTCTGTATTTTTTTGAATTCAATATCGATTTCTGGAGGCAACTTAGTCTTGAGGTAGTTTTGGTCCTTTTCTGAGAGACTGGAAATGGACAGCTTGTAATCGTTTCCTGCTCGGTCGCGAAGGATCACTTTTCCCGATATCTCACATTTATATTCCGCTTCCAATACGTTCCCCTTTTTATCCTCCCAGAGGCGTATTTCAGAAAAGGAAACAATGCAGAAACAGAAAAATAGAACCGAAAAAAGATACCTCATACCACCTGCGGCATTATAAAGGCCGCATATCCTCATCAAAGCGGGCTCCCACACGTGCCCCTATCAAAACCTGAAGGTTTTTTTCAAATCGCTTCTTTCCCTTAAACAGAAGAATTTCCCCATCGCTCGTCTGAATACAAACCAGATAGCCTTCGTATTTTTTGCCCCACGGAGGATCCGGATCATACTCTAACTTGACGCTCTTTCCCTCAAAGCTATAGCTGTTATTCTTCTCTGGCGTAAGTACAAAACTTTCCTTCTGACTGTCCAATAAGACATACTCATCTTTGTATATATCCAACCCGATGACAAAAAGGTACGCCGTCATTTTTCTGGGATAAGGTCGCTTGCTGGTTTTACGAATATTAACTTCGAACCGAAGAGACTCCCTCCTGTTATCAATATCGCCTTTTACAGACAATCCCTTCTTATTATCATCCACGATGATTTCAAGCGTGGGCGGTTTATTCAAATTGATGTAGTCCTGATCGGCCTGCGATAATGCCTTGATGGGAACTTTCTTCACGTTCCCGTTCGGAGGCTTCAGCCAAACATTTCCCATTGTGTCTCGAACATATTCGGCCTCAAGCGTATCCCCCGCTTGGCTCGTCCAGATCCGCATTTCCCCGAACCCCAAAGACACCCATCCAAATAAAATCATACAACCAACAACTAACTTCATCTTTCGCTCTCCAGTATTTTCCTGACCCCCACACTGCGCCTACCCCCAATCTTCTGTAAAGCAATAAAAACATAACACCCTGTTATCGCAATTTCTTAGTAGGAAATTTTAAAATATAATATGAAACATAAAAAAAAGACCTTGGATCTTTCGATCCAAGGTTAAAAAAATAAAACCGGCTACGTGCTACTCTCCCAAGGTCTACCCCTTAGTACCATCGCCGCTGAGGCCCTTCACTTCTGTGTTCGGTATGGGAACAGGTGTTTCCTCCTCGCTATGGTAACCGGAAAATTGTTTAAAATTAAAAACAATTGCATAATATTGGAAAAACCGCAAAGCGCATGTACGCCTATATAACTTGAAATATAAAGATCAAGCCTCACGACTAATTAGTAC
>JAOZKS010000650.1 GCA_029935255.1 Pontiella sp. | reverse complement strand
AATCTCCGGAAGCATCGGTGGTGGCGCTGTTGGTCTGGCTGCCGAACGAGACTTCCATTATTTCGCCGGGATTCCCTTTGCCCCAAACCGGAGTGTCTAGCTCGCGTTGCAGGATCATGTTGTCGTTGAAAACATGGGCAACAGACATGTCATACCCCACGGTCAATGTGACGGTGGCCATGTTGCTGTCGAACCCGCCGTCGTTTGCCTTGTAGGTAAAGGAGTCCGTTCCGGCAAAGCCGGGTGTGGGCTGATAGATGAACGATCCGTCGGAGGAGAAGGAGAGGAGGGTTCCGTTGGAGGGCGAGGTTTCCAGGGTCGCCGTTAATGCGTCTCGATTGGCATCCGAGTCGTTGAAAAGCACGCCGGGTGCGGTGTTGGTGAAGAGGGTATCCGGATCCAACCGATAGGCGTCGTCGTTGGCCGTTGGTGCGGTGGCCTCGGGGATGTATTCCGAGAGGTAGGCGCTGGTGATTATGTTCGTGGTGGCGGATTGAGCCAAGTCCCACGCCACGGAGCAGTGCTCGGCGCCGGTGCTTGCCTTGTGAATGATTTCAAAATAATAGCGCTGACCCCCCACCAAGATCTGTGGATCGGATTCGCAGCTGGCGGTGTAGGTCCAGTTTTCGGGGGTCTGGCTGACTAGCGAACTGCAGATCTTTGTTTTGTTCAGCGGATCTTCATCGGTGCTGAACCAAAATTCGGAGCGGGCGTTGGAGCTGATCCAAAACGTATAGTTTCCGTTGGTCGGCGGATGGATATAGCCGTAAATGCGTTGCCCATAATTGTCGTCCCAATCGCGTGGGGCATCCAACTGCGAAAGCGTTTCGGTTAGATCGGGGGCATCGGGGAAGCTGACCAGCGCTTCCAGATCTTCAATTGCGTAGCCGGTAACGTCGGTCCAGATATCTCGAGTAATGATTCCACTCTGGCCGGGGGTCGAAACCAGCAGCGTAACGGTGGCTACGTTGCCGGTGAGCCCGCCGATGTCGATGGCTTCGTAGGTGAAAGAATCGATTCCTTCAAAAGCGGGGG
>JAOZKS010000649.1 GCA_029935255.1 Pontiella sp. | reverse complement strand
TCGGCCATGGTGAGGCCTTGCGAGCCTTCGACAATGTTGGCGGCATCCTGCCCGGTGGCGAGGTAGAAGCCGAGCAGCATGTTGGCAAAGTGGGCGTTGGCGCTGCGGAGTCCGCCGGCAAGCAGGGTGCCGATGAGGTTTTTGCGGATGTTGAGCTGCACGACCTTTTCGGGCGTGGTCTTGAGGTAGCGGCGGCAGATTTTTTCAGGGATCGTCAGTTCGGCGACCACATATTTTCCGCGCCCAAGGATCCCGTTAACGGCGGTGGCTTTTTTGTCGGAGCAATAGTTTCCGGAGATGGAGCCGTATTTTAGATCGGGATGAGTTTCAAGGATGTGGTTCATCAACGCCTCGGCGGCCTGCGTGCACATGTTGTGGCCGGAAGCATCGCCGGTGGTGAATTCAAAGCGCAGGAAAAGCAGGTTGCCGGCAATCTGCGAGTTCAGATTGATCAGCTTGGCGAAGCGACTGGTTCCTTCGACGAGGATGGCGAGGTTAGGAAATCCTGCTTTTATTTTCGTCAGCGCTTGAACTGCGGCGGTGGCATCGGGGGCTTCGAAGAGGACGGAGCGGGTCATGCGTTCGTCGATGACGGTACATTGGATGCCGCCGTCGCAATTCATCGAAACGCGTGCGCCTCGGTTGACGGAAGGCCACAGCGGGGTTTCATACGTGGCGAGCGGAACCTCGTGGTCGCCCTCAACAACTGGACCAGACAGCTTAACCGGCCCGACGAATTTCATGGGTATTTGTGCAAAATCATTCATAGAGTGCTCCTTAAGGGGAAACAGTATGTGGGGATGCGCATGGTGTCAAATCCACTCTCCGCTTCGCTTCGAGTGGACTACGAAGGATTTCCCCTCCTCTCCCTATGTAGTCCCATCGCAGCGAAGCGGAGATGGGATCAGCCGTTTAATATCCTCTTCCAGTTCGGCCAGGCTCTGCTCATGTTCAACCTTCCTCGCTTCGTCCCTATATTTGCCATATTCCTGCGAGGATTTATCCAATGCCATTTGATGGCTAACTTTCCCCGCATGG
>JAOZKS010000275.1 GCA_029935255.1 Pontiella sp. | reverse complement strand
ACACGGCTCTTCTCTTCCATAAACAGTTTGTCGCGGTCTGTTTCGATGAAGAATTTGCTCAACTGCGCGGCATCAACGCCCAACTCTTCTATTTCCTCATGCTGGCCCTCACCGCCCTTACCGTGGTTCTCATGGTATCCATCGTCGGGGTTGTGATGGTAATCGTATTGCTCACACTTCCCGCCGCTCTCGCGGGACGGTTTTGCAAACGCATGGGTTCGATGATGACCCTCGCTGCGGGGATCTGCGCCCTGTTGACCACGGCTGGCCTCGCACTGAGCTATAAACCCAATCTTCCTGCCGGGGCAACGATCATCATCTTAACGGGTGTGGTGTACTTAATAACGGTTATAACCAAACGCAGTTAAATTCTCATTTCCGCAAAGGAAATTTTTTCTACAGTTTTATTCCTAGGAAAAACTTCTTAATAAACCCGTCTTTCTACATTTCAACCGAAATGGCATATCAGATGCTTACTAGAGGCTCATGAACGCAAAAAACAAAGCCCTCAGCTTGATTGATATGGATATCGGTTTATTCGTCAGCTATGAATTGACGGCTGAATCGCTCACCACAAAACTATTTCGAGTTTTCACGCTCAACACCATCCCCCTGAAAAAGATGATGGATCTGCGGAAAGCAAACATGGAAGACATTACCCCGCTCAACAAGGTCAACTGGTTCGACTTCCGCACCACCAACCGCAGTCTTAGTCCGGTATACACCATGCAAGCGAATGAAAATTCCCCGCGTATTTTTATGCGCCTCGATCGCGGATCGCATATTTCCATGCAAAGCACCCTGAACCAAATCCATGCGTGACCCTATCATCGGGAAAACGCTCCTCTGCCCGGTCTCTGCTGGATCCATCAATTCCTACGAACTGCGCGGAAATATACTGGCCATCCGACTGTTCGGAGTGGCAACCGTGCAAAGCATCCCCCTATCGGACGTTCTTTACCTGCGTCTGGCCACGCGGAGTGAAGTTACCCCCAGCTACCTTTTATTCAACTGGCTGAATTTCCTACCCCACCGCCGCTCCGTATGTCCGGTCTATGTCCTACAAACCAAGCACCGCAAAAGACTCTTTTTGAAACTTGATGGAAGCGCACACTTCAAGCTACGCCAGGCCATTGGCAGAAACTCAGAAAAACGGGCGAGAAAAGCCGCGTAGAACCCAACAAAAAAGCCCGTCAAATCGACGGGCTTTTTGTTTTTCAAGGACTTGGAATTCCTAGCCTTTGATCGCCGCCTGTGCAGCCGCAAGGCGGGCAATCGGCACACGATACGGTGAGCAGCTCACATAGTTGAGGCCGGCCTTCACGCAGAACTTCACGCTTTCGGGGTCTCCACCGTGTTCGCCGCAGATTCCACACTTGAGCTTCGGTCGGGTTTCACGACCGAGACGAACGCCCATCTTGACCAACTGGCCAACACCGGTTTGATCTAGATGTTGGAACGGATCAGAAGGCAGAATTTTCTCGCTGAGATAGTCCGGCAAGAACGTTCCGATGTCGTCGCGGCTGTACCCGAAGGTCATCTGCGTGAGGTCGTTGGTTCCGAAGCTGAAGAACTCTGCGGTTTCCGCGATTTCGTCGGCGGTTAATGCCGCACGCGGAATCTCAATCATGGTACCGACAAGATACTTCACCTTCACGCCCGTCTTGGCGATGACCGCCTCGGCGTTTTTACGTACGATCTTCTCGAGGAAGTCGAGCTCGGCTTTGGTGCCGATGAGCGGGATCATGATTTCCGGAAGCACCTTGACCGGCTTCTTCGCCTTGGCCATTTTGCAGGCCGCCCGCATGATGGCTTGGGTCTGCATCACGCAGAGTTCCGGGAACGTGATCGACAAGCGGCAACCGCGGTGTCCAAGCATGGGGTTGAACTCATGTAGAGACTGCACACGGTCAGAAACCTTCTTCAGCGGAACGCCGAGGCGTTTGGCCATTTCCTGTTGGTCTTTTTTGGTGTGCGGCACGAACTCGTGCAGCGGCGGATCGAGCAGACGTACCGTTACCGGCAGACCGTCCATGGCTTTAAAGATTCCTTCAAAGTCCTTCTGTTGGTGCTTAAGCAACTTGGCCAGCGCGCCTTTGCGCGCCTTTTCGTCGTCGGCGAGAATAAACTCGCGAATCGCCCAAATACGGTCGCCCTCGAAGAACATGTGCTCGGTACGGCAAAGACCAATGCCTTCGGCACCAAACGAACGGGCCGCCTTGGAGTCCTTTGGAGTATCCGCGTTGGTGCGCACATTGATGGTGCGGTTGGAATCAGACCACTTGGAAACCTGTTCATACATTTTGTAGATCGGGTCTTTCTTGGCTGCGGCGTTGTTATCCACCACCGCCGCAACAACCGGGCTGACCTGAGTTGGGATCTGTCCGTCGTAGACCACGCCGGTGGAACCATTCAAGCTGATCCAGTCGCCTTGCTTATAGGTCTTCCTGCCAATAACCACGGTCTTCTTCTTATAGTCGATTTTCAGATCGCTTGCGCCGCAGATGCAACACTTGCCCCAACCGCGCGCAACCACCGCCGCATGGGAGGTCATTCCGCCGGTGGAGGTCAGCACACCCTGCGCCGCCCACATGCCGCCCACATCTTCCGGGCTGGTTTCGTGGCGAACCAAAATCAGTTTCTCGTCGGCGTTCTTTTCAATGGCCGCCTCGGCAGCTTCGGCTTCGAAAATGATTTTACCTACGGCGGCGCCCGGACCCGCTGGCAGAGCCGTGGCAAGAACCTTGCCCTTCTTCTCCGCCGCAATATCGAAGATCGGGAAAAGAAGCTGTTCGAGGTCGTCGCCGGAAAGCGTCATCAGCGCTTCCTTCTGCGTCAGAATCTTGGACTGGCTTTCGCCGGTATAGAAGTCTTTACCCGTGGCCATTTCGACGGCCCAGCGCACCCCGGCTAAACCGGTGCGTTTCGCATTGCGGGTCTGCAACATGTAGAGCTTGCCTTCCTGCACGGTGAACTCGACGTCCTGCGGATACTTGTAGTGCTTTTCGAGCTGCTTCATGATTTTCTGGAGATCGGCATAGGCCTTTTTCCAAACCGTGGACTCCTCGTTCGGCATGTCGTCGAGGTCCATTGGCGTACGAATGCCCGCCACCACGTCTTCGCCCTGCGCATCGACCAGGTATTCACCCATCGGCTTGCTGTCGCCCGTTCCACCATCGCGGGTGAAGGCCACGCCAGTGCCGGACTTCTTGCCCATGTTTCCGAAGACCATCACGCAGATGTTCACGGCGGTGCCGATGAGGCCGTTGATCTTGTTGATCTGGCGGTATTTCTCGGCCCGCTCGGAGTTCCACGAACCAAATACAGCGCGGATGGAAAGGTCAAGCTGCTCGGTCGGATCTTGCGGGAAAGGTTTCTTTACCTTGTTTTGGTAGATCTTTTTATAGATTCCGACCAGCTCCTTGAGCTGCTCGGCCGTCAGATCAGTATCTTCCTTCGCCTTGTATTTTTTCTTGATGGCTTCGAGCGCGACTTCAAAGTCGTGGTGGGTCAGGCCGGTGTAGGGGCCCATGACCACATCGCCGAACATGTCGATAAAGCGGCGGTAGCAATCCCACGCCGTGCGTTCATTACCGGTCTGTTTGATGAAGCCGAGTACCGACTTGTCGGTCAGGCCGAGGTTGAGAACGGTATCCATCATGCCGGGCATGGAGGCGGCTGCACCGGACCGGATGGAAACGAGTAGCGGATCCTTGGGGTCGCCGAGTTTTTTGCCCATTTGGATTTCGAGTTTCTTGAGCTGCGTCTTAAGCTGCTTCTCCATTTCAGGGGCATACTTCCCGTTGTTTTTGGAATAGTACGCGCAGGCTTCCGTGGTAATGGTGAGTCCGGGAG
>JAOZKS010000648.1 GCA_029935255.1 Pontiella sp. | reverse complement strand
CATATTGTAATACCCTAACGGGCAGTGATTAACAAAAATCACTGCCCGTTTTTTTGTGCCTAATTACAATGCTAGTTACAAGTAGGTGTGACGATATCTGTAGTAGTTCAGGTATGTCGTAGACGCATCTTATGATGTTTTTTCTCGGGATATCCGAAAAAACATTTAAAATATTTACGTTCTTATATGAGGTAGGTAATGAAAAATCTTGTTCAACTCAGTGGATATATTCGGTTCCAGCTTGATCAGCTAAAAAGTAAGAATAAGCATCATGAGTTCGAGCACTTAACTAGGCAACTCGCGCGACAGACTGTTTGTCAAAATATCCTGCCTGCCACAGGGCCGGTTGGAGCTGGTGAAGCTATTTCTGAATTACTCGTGATGGATTGACGATACTGACCTCCAATCCATCATCCATCATCAGCCAGGCGTTCATAGCCGCCGGTGGATTCGAGTACGTAGTGTGCCCTGCCGATACCATTCCCCGCGTCTGGCTCGAATGACATCCCACGACTCGTTGCGCACTTTTTCGGCCACACAGACCAAGCGCTCCCACGAAACGTTTTTCCTCAACTCTTTTTTGCAGTCAACATCCCGGTCTTATATCACCAGCCAAGCCCCGTATTTTCCCGATGAATGTGTCGCCTCCTATCGCCAAGCGGCTGGAAAGGCTTTCCAAAACCTCGGGATCAAAGTGTCCTGAAATGCGCTGTACTGTTAATTCCCGATAATATTTAAAGGATTGCTTTACGGGAAAACGGCTCATCAGTTCTCCCATATCAAGCCAAGAGGGAATGCCCAGCCGCTTCCCGGCGTAGAACCTGAACGAGCTCCACCGATACTCCTGTAGAAGTTTCAATCGCTCCGAAACCTGCGCTGCCGAAGGTTTGTCACTCCCTGCGGCTTCCACTCTCTTCCTGTGTTTATCCAGCCCAAGTTTCTTGATGCGAACCGGGTTCAGATGCACATACAGGCTGAGTTCGACCAACCAATCCCCGCCCGGATCCACCAGGTTGCCCACGATGTTGCAAACCGTCGATACGCC
>JAOZKS010000274.1 GCA_029935255.1 Pontiella sp. | reverse complement strand
AAACTGGAGAAAATGTTCAAATGTCTACACTGACACCTTTCCTGACACCTTTCCCCTGACACCTTTCCCTGACACCTTTCCCTGACACCTTTCCTGACACCTTTCCCTGACACCTTTCCTGACACCTTTCCAAATGTCTACACTGACACCTTTCTTCTGACACCTTTCTTGACGGTCCTTTTTCATCTGTGTCCTTTATTTTTTCTATGTATACCACAGACACAAATTATATCTTAACCACTGGTTCGAAATCCGGGGGAAAGCGCACTGTTCCGCGAATTGAGGCCGGACATACTCTGTCCGGCTTTTCATTTTATGCATGTAGCTGAGCTGGTGGTACGCACGGCGGGCTAAATGCGAAAAAAGAGATGAGGGAACTCGGCACTCTCAAGCTCGCTAATTTCACTATTTTGTTTGCATGCCGAGATTGCGGTAGGCACAGTAATTCGATTTTCACTTCTCTTGTTTCTTGATCTTTGCCTAAAGAAATCAGTCGCGCAAAATCAGTATATATTGGAAGTACGAGTCCCTTAAACCTGCATAAGGAGTTTCTGTAATGAAGAATGCGAGTCTAATTCTGGCAGCACTAAGTTCTTTTATTCAATGTAGTTTTGGCCTCATTTCGGGTGAAAACTTAACGCTACGCTCAACGGGTTATAGCGATAGGAATGGTGGCTGGACATTAAACGAAACCGGTTATGCGGGAACCTATGCAGTGGTTCCTTCCACCACGATTGCTGATTTTGAAATAGAAGTGAGCGGGACAATGGCCGACGGGGAGTTCCCAATTATGGATATTCATATTGGGGGAATGAAATGGACGTATCATGTCGTGGATACAAATCAGGTTTTTTCAGTATATGGCTTTGACTTACCCCAGGGTACGCACTCCGTTCGCATTGAATTAACCCGAGGCGGAAGAAGTTTCAAAAGAGCGTTAACCATCCATTCCTTTAAGTTAATAGATGCAAAGACAAATACGTCTTTAATTAGTAATTTGGATGATGAAGTGAATGCGCTTAATGCGGCAGATTCTTATGCTGATAATTGGCGGCGAGGCGACTTTCTGTTGCAGTTAAAGCATTCTAATGGACAGCCCGTTGAGGCGGGCAAGCAAGTTCGAATTAAATTAAAGCGCCATGCGTTTAATTTTGGAGTTTGCGTAAATGGGACAAAGACAAGTTCGAAATGGCTCCGGGGAGATTCGGATGCCATTATGTTCCGTAATAAAGTCACAGAACAACCGATGTTTAGCATGTTGGGTTGTGATAATGGAGCGAAATGGCGTTATAATGAAAAAACAAGGGATGTCGAAACATATGCTTATACCGATGCCTTTTTGGACTTTTGCGAAGAACATAATATGCGTTCGCGGTGGCACACCATTATGTGGGGAGATCATGACCCGGACTGGGCGAATTACTTTGAAAATAATGTGATGAAAAAAATTATTGTTTCGGGGGTTACCCATCCACCTCTTAATGGAACGTATACGTTGGGTGTGGAACGGATGTTTGGGGAGGTTTATACTGCAGGAATCCCAAATGCAATGGGGACAAATGTAGCCTATGCAATTTATCGGTGGAAAAATCCCAGAGATCTCTCAGAGGTAAAATGGATATTTGGACAATCAACTCCTCGAACCATTTATTTTTCTTCAACCGATCCGGTAGATAGTCCTTTTGATGTTACAAACTGGGTTGCAGAAAATGGAGCCACAGGAACACCTGTTTTTACGCATTTGAATAATGATGAGGGAGACCGTCAGGAATTACGGGATGAAATTTCTGAACGAATTGATGCGGTAGTTGCCCAGCGAGGGCATCGGTTCCATGAAGTTGATGGCATTAACGAGAGTTCGAGCGCGAGCCTTGTTGCGAAGGATTTTGGCACTGCAGGCATGGTTGGAATCTATGATGAAATTCATCAAGCAGCTGTCAACGCTTCGTTATCAAATGGAACAACTAAAGTGAAAGCTTTTATTAATGACTATGCCATTTTAAGAGGGGTGTTGAAAATGAACAAAATAACCACCGCGACAAATCCCGGGGAACTAGACTGGTATCGAAATTGGTACCGCCGACATGTTGAAAGCTTCATACAGCTAGGAGATGAGGACACGGTCGGGGGTATCGGCATTCAGGGGCATCTTCATACGCATGCACCAGATGAATACGGTACAGGAACCCGGCGAATTACGTTGAGTACGTATCGCAAACCTCTGGAGACACTTGCTGTTTTAGAAAAGCCAATTGCAATTACAGAATTTAGTTTGGATCACTTTCAGACCCTTAATCCACCGTGGACGGATAATGAAATATATGATCTTGTTAACAAAGCAATGCGTATCGTTTTTGGAAATGATCAAACAACGACATTTCATTATTGGGGATTTTACGACCCTTGGGATGGCGATTTTTATGGGTTATATGAAGCGGACTGGTCGCTCTCTCCGATTGGGCAGGCATGGCGCGACCTAACCACTCAGGAATGGTATACAGAAGACGTTTTAACAGTAGATGAACAAGGAGAAGTACTGCTGACGAATGCTTATTTTGGCGATTATGAAGTCAGTGGGGAAAACGAATTTACATATACTGCAAAAACAATTTTAGAAGCAGATAAAGAGAAAGTAACCGTCCACGGAGAGGGCCAGGTGGCGATTAATATTAGTCAGGCGACAGCGTCTATTCCTGAAGGAAATTCTATTCCAATTCATGTTTTTCTAAATGAGAAACCAATGAGTAATATAGTCGTTTCAGTAAGTGTGACCGGGGACCATGATTTTTATATTTCCCCAAATTCTATTACATTTAGACCCACTACTTGGAATATTCCACAAACCATACAAATTGAGGCCGCAGAGGATTTGGATCTTCTACACGGCACAGGGATTGTACGCTATACCGCCTCCGGAGCAATCGATGCCCATATTGGTGTTTCAGAAATTGATAATGACATTCTACCTTATGATATTTGGCGGGAAAAAATGTTTCAAAACCCATCAGATCCCACGACAGATAGAGAAAATGATTTCGATGCCGACGGATGGAATAATGAGCAAGAATATTGCTTCGGGATGAACCCTCTTAACGGAACGAATAGGGATCCCAAAAAGCCTTCCACAGAGATAATAACAGATTCCGGATTAGATTATTTCGGAATAAAATATAGCTACCGCACGGATAGCGGCATTAATTATTTCATTAACATCTCAACGAACTTACTTGACTGGGTCGATGAGACGGATTCTATGCCCATTTCAGAGGGTCCCTTTGCCAACGAGGATGGGACACGAACATTAACCCGACGATACTATAAAAAAACTACCGAAGAGCCTCGGCTGTTTATTCGCGTAAAAGCAACTGAATAATCGACTCTTCACGTTTAAGCCCACGGTCTTTCTATATGAGTTCAGTATCGGCGCATCAGCATTGAAAAAGCTTTTCTATTATCAGCAGCAATATCCTCGACGAACCCGGGTAGCGTTGCGTGGAGATCTTGCTCCTTGTGCATGAACAGCAAGGTGTTGCGAAGCATTGCGAGTGCGCCGACGAGCGTTGGATTCCGACTGCGAGGAAAAGGGGTCCTGAATGGCACTTAGTTAAGGGCTTTTAGCCTGCAAACATTGACTATAATTGTGGTTATAATTTTCATAATCAGCTTTGTTTTGGGCGATTTAAAATACGATGGATTCGCCCTGTATTATTGAGTGAAGCCAAAGTTGGCACATTGAAATACGATGTGATTTTAGTACGAAATAGGAAAAGGGCAGATGCGAATGGATATGCTTCTATCATTAGCTAAAGCGGCTTAACTAAGGAGTCGCGTAAAAATAAATGACTCGTAATCGGCGGCGGGTTCTGTCACA
>JAOZKS010000042.1 GCA_029935255.1 Pontiella sp. | reverse complement strand
TCAAAAATCGAGCCCTTTGCCCAGTTGGGTTCCGAAGCATGGAGATGCCGAAGAATCCATTTCTTCGCCGCAAAATAAACCACGAATAGAATCCCCAAAACACCAATCATGATTTTCAGCGCCTGATCGGAAACCGCAATGAGAGCCGACTCGTCCGACACAAACAGGAAGCTTGCCATGGCCACACCGACGAGGGTTGCAGGCATCAGGTACACCAGCCGCCCCCACTGCACATTCCGCCAATAGAACGAAAGGGCAACGGCATCCATCACGCACAACATCGGTAACATGAACCCCACCGCCGAGCGCGCCGCCTGCGCCTCCGATGGCCAAACCAGAATCAGGATGGGCAATGCGATGGCCCCCACCGGAAACCCGCCCTTGCTCATTCCAATCAGAAAAAGGCTCAACCCAATCCAAAACAGATCGAGTGCGGCGTATTGGGAGAGAATATCCATGCAGGCGTGTATCAATGGCGAAAAGCCGCGCAAGCAACATTGCCCGATTCAACAAATTTCACTGCGGTCTTCCGGCTGACTGTGGACTCTTTTGTAGGTATCTCTATTGCTCCATATCTGATCAACAAGCGAGTTGGTCATTATATTTGCCAATTCGACGGGAACAGCATTCCCAACTTGCCGCATGCTCTCGGTCCAAGACCCCAGAATTCTATACTCACGAGGGAAGGTTTGCAGAAGCTTTGCCTCATAAGTGGTGTAGTACCTTACAGTTCCATCGGAGGTTTTAAGCATGTTTTCACCCCCGGGCACGCCGTGCCCCCCCGCCTTTATTGTTTTCGATGGCAAATCAATGAAGCTACCAGTATGCCCTGGATAAACTCGCGCCCCTTCTCTCAAAATATGTTCCGGGTGAAATGATCCCATTTTGTTTGGATATGGGAGTTCTGAAAGTTGATCCCGGATGGTTTTCCATGCCTTTTTTTCTGGAGGGAAAAATGAAGTTTGCCTCTTCATTTTATTAATAATCGCCAAAGTCCTTTTATCGTAACACGACAATGGAGGGGCCTCTATGCCATGCCTTTCCCAATATTCGCCAGTAACAAATTGTGACCAAATCAAGGCCTCAAGAGAATGGGTTTTTTCAGGAAAGGACCATTCCACTTTCAAGTCATCCCTTATGCCGACAATTACCACTCTTTCTCTTCGTTGCGGAATTCCATAATCGGCTGCATCAATTAGTCGATACACCACATTATATTTGACTCCTTCATATTTCTGGGAGGTCTGAATTTGTTCCAAACGCGTAAGATGTCCCTCCCAAGACTCGGACTCCTTTAAGGTGATTTCCGGATAAGTAAGTCGGAGAATTATATATTCGAAATAACTAGAAAAGGATTTCCTCAGCAACCCCTTAACATTTTCAAATACGAAAGCGGCAGGAGTGCATTCTGAAATTGCCCTGCAAGCGTGAGGAAACATATCCCTTAGATCGTTGCTTCCCTGATGCTTCCCACCTAAAGAGAAGGGTTGGCAAGGAGGCCCGCCAGCGATTAGATCAACATGACCGTAATCACCGAAATCAAAGTCATTTACATCCACATTATGGACAATCTTTGAATCAAAATTATGACGTAGCGTATTGCATGCATCTTTATCCCATTCAACCAAGGCTTCATGATGGATTCCGCGTTGAGACATCCCCAGAGCCAATCCACCGGCTCCTGAGAACAATTCCAAAGAAGAGATATTAGCCATTACAATGCTCTCCTTTAAGTCTGCTTATAAAAACTCCGATACCTTTGAGCAGTTCTTTTTTACTATTGTGCTTCCCTTTACATTTCTTTGCCCACAATCGACCTGGATGGCAAACATCCCAGTCGGACATCGCCTGTTCATACCGGCCACTTCCCGGATCATGGTTCCCAAACCCATCAATCAGTGAATTCCAAAGTGGCTTATAGGATCTGATCAGAGCGGCTTCGGCCGTACCAATCAAATCACTTTCCGCTCCTTCAAGAATCATAAACCGGCAACGGTAGTCATTGAGCTTGAGACCAGCCCCTTGCTCAATACTTCTTCCGTGCTCTCGAATTCTATTGTTGAGTTCATAGCTCTCGCTATTTTCTGTATTTGCAGATCTAGCCTGCCTCCAGCCAGCGGGGACGGCTTTTCCTACGTAAATTGGCACATCATAGGATGTTCGATTGATGTCATGAAAATCTTTGTAAACACCTATTTTTGCAGTGCAGTAAATAGCATATACGCCTGTCCCTTGGAATCGCTCGGATGCCGGTATTATTTGAATAGGTGTCCCATTGAAAAACCGGATAGTATCCTTGATAATTTCCTCAAAGTCTGGCGAGTGGAACACATGTTTATTTCGGTCAAATTTCATTGCTTTTATATATCAAGTTACTGTTAAGGATAAGAATTTATATTCTCAATGCCTAATATTGAAAAGTCCGTCTAATACGGCCCGAGGAAACAATCTCCGTTAAAATGGATCAGGTGGTCGGGCGCATCGGCCACCCAAACTTCTGTTTCCCACGAGATCACACCCAAATACTTTGCCATAAGATTCCTGTCCGGAAATGCGGTAACATAGACAACTCCCGGCTCGACCGATGAGAATAGATCCGACAATTCCGCATGCCTTTTCGCATCGACCGGCCCATGGCTTGTCACGGACTCAATCAGGACGATCCATCCTTTTTCAGGATCAAAAACAACGACATCAGGCATCTTACCGTGTTCCTCGATCAAGCACCCCAGCTCGGCCATACGCCTTTTATCGCAGAAAGTAAATTTCTCTGGGGTGTCGCCGATATACAAAACTTCGCCCGCAGGGATGTAGCGTGGACATAATTGTCCAATGACCGTTTTCACAAGCTCGTCTTCGATTCCCCCAAGTAGTTTGATATTCTTCAACGGCTTCATTGGCTCACTACGCCCCAATCTTGCCCTTGCTCGATGGAATCATGTCGAGGGCGCGGGGGTCGGCGGCGCAGGCCATGCGAAGGGCGCGGGCGGTGGCCTTGAAGATGGCTTCGATGCAGTGGTGGAGGTCTTCGCCAAACTTGAGCTCGATGTGCAGGTTCATCTTGGCGGAGTCGCAGAACGAGCGCCAGAAGTGCTTGATGATGGTGACGTCGAAGTCGCGGATATATTTTTGGTCGTGCTCCATGGTGTAGACGAAGGAGGGCCGTCCGCCGAGGTCGAGGCAGACATCGGCCTGTGCCTGCGCCTCGTCCATGGGCAGCACCCAGAACCCGTAGCGGTTGATGCCCACGCGGTCGCCCAATGCTTCGTTAAAGGCTTCGCCGAGTACAATGCCGACATCTTCAACGAGGTGGTGGTAGTCAACATCGATATCGCCGGCCGCCTTGATGTTGAGATCGAACAGTGCGTGTTTGGCAAGGAGGTCGAGCATATGGTTGAAAAATGGAATCCCCGTTGAAATGTCATAGTTCGCCTGCCCGTCTATGTTCAACGTCAGATCAATCTGCGTCTCCTTGGTTTTGCGTTCAATGCGGGCCGTGCGCTGCTGGTTCATAAGGGTTCCTTTGGTTCGGGATAACTTAGTTTTGCGCGGGGATACCATCAAGCCTGAAAGCGCATGGGCTTGAGCAATTCATTCCAAAACCCAATCTCTTGAGGCTCAAAGCTGCCGTGTCGTTTCACCCCCGCAGGGGGCCATGAAATGATAATTTGTGACTAGCAAATAGTGACGAAGGAACGGTTCAAACGACTTTAACGGTCCGAGATCGACACATAGGGACGAAGATTTTCGCCGGTGTAGACTTGGCGCGGACGACAGATTCGCTGATTGTGGCTGAGCATTTCACGCCAGTTGGAGATCCAGCCCGGCATACGGCCAATCGCGAACATGACGGTAAACATATCCACCGGAATGCCAATCGCCTTCAGCAGGATCCCGCTATAGAAATCAACGTTCGGGTAGAGGTTGCGCGACACAAAATATTCATCGTGCAGCGCGACTTCTTCGAGTTCCCGAGCAATGTTGAGTAGTGGATCATCAATCTTCAGTGCCTCAAGAACACTGTCCACGTGTGTTTTCAGGATCTTGGCACGCGGATCGAAACTCTTGTAGACGCGGTGCCCGAAGCCCATGAGCTTGGTGTCGTTGTTCTTGTCTTTCGCCGCATCCACGTAGTCGCTGAGCTTGATGCCGTTGGAATGGATGTTTTCGAGCATATCAATTACGGCCGCATTGGCACCGCCGTGCAGCGGGCCCCACAGAGCGCCGACGCCGGCCGCCACGGAACTGAATAGGTTGGCGCGCGAGCTGCCGACCATGCGTACGGTTGAGGTGGAACAGTTTTGCTCGTGGTCGGCGTGCAGGACAAAGAACAAGTCGACGGCGGCTTCCACTTCCGGAATGATTTTATATTCGTCGAAGGGCTGGGAAAACATCATGTGCAGGAAGTTTCCGCTGTAGCTGAGATTCGGGTTCGGCGGCATGTAGGCGCGCCCTTGCGAAGTCCGGTAGGTCCAGGCCGCAATGGTTCGAACCTTGGAAATAATCTTGCTCACCACCAGCTCAAAGGCTTCGCCCTCGTGCTCGGTCATCAACAGTTCCGTGTTGTAGCACGCCAGTGTGTTGAGCATCGACGAAAGGATGGCCATCGGCGGGGCGTTGGCCGGAAAGCCATCGAAGTTGTTTTTCATCGAGTAGTGCAATCCCGCCTGCTCGGAAATTCCCTGATCGAACTCCGCGAGCTCCGAATGGTTTGGCAGGTGCCCCTTGAGGATGAGGAAAGCACACTCCATGAAGGTGGATTTTTCAGCCAACTCCTCAATGGAATATCCACGATAACGCAGGATGCCCTTGTCCCCATCAATGTAGGTGATGTCCGAGGCACACGACCCCGTGTTTCCGTAGCCCGGATCGAGGGTGATCATTCCGGTCTTGGCCCGCAGTTGCGTAATATCCACACCGATCTCGTTCTCCGAGCCGATCATGGTTTCTAGTTCCAGCTTGTTACCGTCATATTCGATAAATGCATTTTCACTCATACTAGTTCTCCATCTGTTATTTATTTAAAGTTGTTTTAACCGTACGCCCGATCTCCGCCGGGGACTCGACCACAATGATGCCGCACTCGGCCATCAGTTTTTTCTTGGCCGCGGCGGACTCGTCCGCTCCGGACACAATTGCACCCGCATGCCCCATGCGGCGACCCGGCGGTGCGGTCTGCCCTGCAATAAAGCCAATCACCGGTTTGCTCACATGATCTTTCGCGTACTGCGCTGCTTCGATTTCCATTGATCCACCGATTTCGCCAATCATGATAATCGCTTCTGTTTCGGGGTCGGCCTCGAACAGTTGCAGTAGATCGAGCATCGTGGTTCCAATGATGGGGTCGCCACCGATGCCGATGCAGGTCGACTGTCCCAGCCCCTCAACACCCAGCTGATGCGCCGCCTCATAGGTCAAGGTTCCGGACTTGGAGATCAACCCCACGGTCCCTTTTTTTGCGATGAAGCCGGGCATAATCCCTACTTTGGCTTCATCAGGGGTCAGGATGCCAGGACAGTTCGGGCCGATGAAACGCGAGCGAGTGGTTTCAACAAACGCCTTTACCTCAACCATCTGTGCAATCGGAATTCCTTCCGTAATGCAGACGATCAGTTCGATGCCTGCCGCCGCCGCTTCCATGATTGCGTCGGCCGCAAACGGAGGGGGAACAAAAATGAGCGATACGTTTGCTCCCGTGGCCTCACGGGCCTCCTGACAACTGTTAAAGACGGGCACTGCGCCATCGAGCGCGGTCTGCCCTCCCTTTCCGGGGGTCACACCGCCCACCACGTTTCCGCCATATTCCTGACACTGGGAGGCATGGAAACTCCCCTCGGAGCCCGTGATCCCCTGCACAATAATCCTTGAATCCTTATTCACTAAAATCGACATAATCCAATCCTATTTTATTCAACGCAAAGGCGCGAAGAGCGCGAAAGTTTCGTAGAGGCTTTTCTTTGCGATCCTTTGCGGACTCAGCATCTTTGCGTTGAATTTTATTTAGCTTTTCGCCGCTTCAACAACCTTCTGTGCGGCATCCTCGAAGGAGTTCGCAGAGATAATCGCCACATCGGAGTTGGCTAAAATCCCCTTCGCCACATCGGCATTGGTTCCTTCCAGCCTGACGACGACGGGCACGCTCAAATCCAACTCCTTCACCGCTTCGATGATCCCGTTGGCGATGCGGTCGCACCGGACAATCCCGCCGAAAATATTAATCAGAACGGCCTTCACATTTTCGTCGGAAAGAATGATCCGGAAACCGTTTTTGACGGTTTCCACGTTCGCACCGCCCCCGACATCAAGGAAGTTCGCTGGCGATCCGCCTACCTGCATGATGATGTCCATCGTGGACATGGCCAGCCCGGCTCCGTTAACCATGCAACCGACGGTTCCGTCGAGTTTGATATAGTTGAGGTTGTATTTTCCGGCCTCGACTTCGGCGGGATCCTCTTCGTCGAGATCGCGCATTTCAGCCACGTTGGCATGCAGGTAGAGCGCGTTGTCGTCAAAGTTCATCTTCGCATCGAGCGCCACCAAATTCCCTTGCTCGGTGACGATCAGCGGGTTGATTTCGACGATGGAGCAATCGAG
Organism: Pontiella sp.; assembly: GCA_029935255.1. GTDB lineage: Bacteria > Verrucomicrobiota > Kiritimatiellia > Kiritimatiellales > Pontiellaceae > Pontiella. Next base: position 5,626 of record JAOZKS010000042.1, on the reverse strand, counting down.
CTCGCGGTAGAGTTCATAGAGTTTCTGGAACATGCTGATCGCCTGCTTGGCCGCCGCACCTTCAAGCCCAAGAGCCCGCGCAAGGTTGCGCGCCTGAAAGGGGCGCAACCCGAAGCCCGGAACAATCGCCACCTTGATGATTTTCTCCGGGGAGGTTTTGGCCACTTCCTCAATCTCCATGCCCCCTTCGGAGGAGACCATGAAGACATCCTGCCCTCTGGAACGGTCGAGCGTGATCGCCGCATAAAACTCCTGCTTGATGTCGAGCGCTTCCGCCACCGTCACCTTCTTGACCAACCGCCCCTCGGCGCCGGTCTGGTGGGTGACGAGCGTCATCCCCAGAATGTTCTGGATATTTTCGAGCGCGCTCTCGCGGCTGGTTGAAAATTTAACGCCACCGCCTTTGCCGCGGCCGCCCGCATGCACCTGTGCCTTAATGACGTATTGTTCGGCACCGAGTTCCTTGCTGACTTGATCAACTGCGGCTTCGGCCTGGCTAAGGTCCTCGATGGTCACGCCATCCTGAATCGGAATGTCGTAGGCCTTCAAAAGCTCCTTGGCCTGGTATTCGTGTATTTTCATTTTTTTTCTGTTTCCTTTTTTCCAACCTGTTCGACGGTGTCGTGAATGAAGCGGAGAATCTGGCGAATCGTGACCAATCCAAATCCCCCGTCCTTCAGCCGAATCGGCACATGACGATGCCCGCTGATGGAGAGAATGTTGATTACATCGCCGATGGAGTTCGACTCGTCCATAATTTCATAGACCGGCCGCATGATGGTCGAGACCGGGGACCGATCGCGGTCAATCGCGGTGAGCACGACGTTCTGGATAATGTCGCGTTCGGAGATCATGCCATAGAGCCGCTCATCGCCGCCCACCAGAATACATTCAATGTGCGCCGCCTTAAAGTAGGCGATCGCCGTTGAAATACTATTGCGCGGCGAAATCATCTTCGACCGTTTGTAGTCGTAGTCGTAGAAGATTTTCCCGATCTTGGTTTTCAAGCTGGCGGTGAGCGGGTCGGTGGATTTCAGGAGCGAGCGTACCTGCTCGTCCATGACTTCGGATTCGTCGGCAAACTGTACCGCGATTCCGCTGGAACGCTTGATCTTCTTTCCCTGATCGGAGACCGTCCAATATTCCGAACCCCGCAACAACGCCTGGAGATTGCGCCGCCCTTTCAACGCCGTAACCTCTTTAATCTGCTTTTCAAGCTCCTGCTCATAGACCGGCTTCTTCGCCGCGCGGAAAATGCCAACGGGCACCGGGAAATCGGGATAGTCCATATTGGTCAGCATCGCGGCATAAATGGGGTCTTCCCGAAACATATCGTGCACCACCAGATCCTTTTTTGTGATGCCTTGCTCGCCGAGCGTCACCACCTCGGGCGTGGTGCCTTTAAGGATAATGCCCTTATTGCGCTTTTCGCCAAAAATAAGTGGCTTGCCCTGCTCCAAATAGAGCAACCGATCCTCTCGACAGGTGCGGTCGGAAATTTCCTTCCAGGCATTCTTATTAAAGATCACACAACTCTGGAAGATTTCAACAAATGCAGTCCCCGCATGCTTGGCCCCTTCCAGCAACACTTTAGTGATGTGCTTGGGGTCGGTATCGACCGCGCGCGCCACGAAGGTTGCTTCGGAAGCCAACGCCACCCGTAGCGGATTGAGCGGCTCCTCGATCACGCCATATGGACTGGTCTTAGTGATCTGCCCCTTGTCGGAAGTCGGACTATATTGCCCCTTGGTCAGCCCATAAATCTTGTTGTTGAATAGAATAATATTCATGTCGAGATTGCGGCGTAGCGCATGAACCAGATGGTTTCCACCGATGCTAAGCCCATCGCCATCGCCAGTAATCACCCAAACCGAAAGCTCGGGATTGGCCACCTTCACGCCCGTGGCAATGGTCGGCGCACGCCCGTGAATGGTATGAAAGCCGTAGGTGTCCATATAGTATGGAAAACGGCTGGAGCAACCGATGCCGCTCACAAACACAAACTTTTCCTTCGGTATGCCGAGTTGCGGCAACACATTTTGCACCGAATTAAGCACCGAATAATTGCCACACCCCGGACACCAGCGCACCTCCGACGACGAAACAAAATCCTTACGGGTCAGCAGTTCTTTTTTCTTTTCCATGATCAGTCCCCCGCCCTCTACAGATACCGTTTAATTTCTTCCACCAGCTCGGCGATCAGGAACGCGCGCCCCTTGACCTTGTTGATGGATTTCACATCGACCAAATACTTTGCGCGCAGCACCATCGAAAGCTGACCGAGGTTTAGTTCGGGCGCAACCACGTGGTCAAACTGCTTCATCAGCTCGCCGATATTTTTGGGAAGCGGATTGAGGTAGCGCAGGTGCGTGTAGCTGACCGAATGCCCCTCGGCCTGCAACTGCTCGACGGCCATGGTGATGGAGCCGCGCGTGCTGCCCCAGCCAATCACCAACACCTTGCCGCTGGACTTGCCCATCACCTCGGAAGGCGGAAGATCTTCGGCCAGACGCTCAACTTTTTGGGCGCGGAGGCGGCACATTTTTTCGTGGTTTTCGGCGTCGTAGCTCACCACGCCCGCCTCGGTTTTTTCGAGGCCACCGATGCGGTGTTCGAAGCCCGGACGACCGGGCACGGCCAGCCGTCGTGCCAACGTTTTGGGATCGCGCTGATACGGCACATACTCCTCGCCTTGCTTGATCGGCTCGACGGAAAGATCCGGAATATCGGTCACCGACGGAATTTTCCAAGGCTCGGATCCATTGGCCAGATAAGTATCGGACAGCATGATGACCGGCGTGCGGTATTTCAGCGCCAAACGCGCCGCCTCGATGGCCGTATCAAAACAATCCGCCGGCGAGTCGGCGGCAATCACAATCACGGGTGATTCGCCGTTGCGGCCGTAGAGCGATTGCAACAAGTCGGCCTGCTCGGTCTTGGTCGGCAGGCCGGTGCTCGGCCCCGCGCGCTGGACATTCACCACCACAAGCGGCAGCTCGGTAATCACCGCCAACCCCAGTGCCTCGGACTTAAGGCAAAGCCCCGGCCCGCTGGTGGTCGTCACACCGAGCGCCCCCGCAAAGGAGGCTCCGATCGCCACGCCGATGGCCGCAATCTCATCCTCGGCCTGGACGGTTTTAACGTTAAAATTTCGGTGCTTGGCAAGGGTCTCAAGAATCGGGGTCGCGGGCGTGATCGGATAGCTACCGAGCACGAGGTCGCGCCAGCTATTTTCCGAGGCGGCGATCAGCCCGAGGGCCGTGGCTTCGTTGCCGGTGATTTTGCGGTAGACCCCGTCGGACAACGTCCGTTTTTGAACCGTGTACTGCGGAATGTCGACATCTTTGCACTCGCCGACAATGTAGCCGGCCTTCAGGGCGAAACTGTTCGCATCGGCAACCAACGGCAACCGTTCGCGCCACTTGGCTTCGATCCACTCCAGCATTGCATCGAGCGGCCGGGAATAGACCCAGGAAACAATGCCCAGCGCAAAGAAGTTCTGGCTCCGCGATTTGAGCGCGGGCTTGAGCGGAAGATCCTTGAGGGCTTCGACCGTTAGTGCGTTGATATCCACCTTGAGCACCCGGAATTCGTCATCAAGCGCCGGGTCGTCAAGCGGATTGGATTCGTAGGCCGCCTTCTTCAGGTTGTTCGGGGTGAAATTACCCGTATTAATGATGAGCAACCCCTTGGGTTCGAGCTCCCGAAGGTTAACCTTCAGCGCGGCGGGGTTCATGACGATCAAGGCATCGGCCTTATCGCCGGGGGTCATCACATGCCCGCTGCCGAAATGAACCTGAAAGCCGGATACTCCGGGCAACGAGCCTGCGGGGGCGCGGATTTCCGAGGGGAAGTCGGGAAAGGTGACGATTGCGTCGCCCAGCAATGCACTGGCATCGGAGAAGAGTTCGCCGACGGTTTGCATGCCGTCGCCGGAGTCGCCCGCAAAACGAACCACCACGGAATCCTTCTCCATCAATTTTGATTTCTTTTCGGCCATGGTTTATTCTCCGGAAGCTTGCGATGCGATCAGGCTGCTGTCGGGTGGCAGGTTCATCACCTGAAGCGGCAGATGCTCGCTGATGAAGGTCATTAGACCACGAACGGAGAGAATCCCCAGGATCGAGTCGCCGCTAAGGATCGGCAAGTGGCGGAACTTGTTGGAGTCGAAAACCTCCAGGGCCTCCTGCACGGTCATGGCGGTCGTAGCCGTAAAAGGCTCCCGGGTCATGATGGTATCGACCGGGGTATCGCCCGGAAGGGTCGAACCCACAAAATCGTGCATTAAATCCCCATTGCTCAGAATGCCCACCAGCTTTCCCTTGGCATCAATGATCAGCGTGCAACCGATCCGATTATACTTCATTTCCTTCACGGCATCGATGATGCTCGTGCCGGTCTTCACGACAGCGGGTTTCTGTAAATCCACCTTCCCGATCGGTTCCGACCAAAACGTTCTTTTTTTTCTCGTTGTCATATCTCCCTCGGAGTTGGTTAACGGAGCTCTATTTCACTAGGTTTGCTTTAATAAATTCGCGGTTGAGGCGTGCGATGTTCTTCACGTCAATGCCCTTCGGACAGGCGACGGCGCACTCGTATTCATTCGAACAGTTGCCGAAACCCAGCTCGTCCATCTTCGAAACCATCCCTTTCACACGTTGCGTCCGCTCGGGATGCCCCTGCGGCAACAGGGCATATTGCGAAACCTTGGCCGCCGTAAAAAGCATCGCCGATCCATTCGGACAGGCCGCCACGCAGGCGCCGCAGCCAATACATTCGGCCGCATCCATTGCCGCCTCCGCCAGCTCCTTCTTGATCGGGGTCGTCGAGGCCTCCGGTGCATTGCCGGTCTTGACGGCAACATAGCCGCCTTCGGTGATAATTGCATCTAGCCCGCTACGATCGATAATCAAATCCTTGAGTACCTGAAACGGCTTGGCGCGGAAGGGTTCGATCACAATCTGATCGTTATTCTTAAACTTGCGCATATGGAGCTGACAAAGGGTGGTGCGCTCGTGCGAACCGTGCGTTTTTCCGTTCACCACCGCGCCGCAACACCCGCAGATTCCTTCTCGGCAATCGTCTTCAAACGCGATCGGCTCCTCGCCATTGAGCGTCAGTTGCTCGTTCACGATATCCATCATTTCGAGGAACGAGGCATCGGTATCGATCTCCTGCGCCTGATAGGTTTTAAACTGTCCTTCCTCGCCCCGATTCTGCCGCCAGACCTTCAGTGTTAGATTGATTTTTTCTGACATAACTACTTCCTTTTTTTAACCACGGAAGACACGGAATACACTGAAGCAAAACAATCAAATTCCGTGTATTCAGTGTATTCCGTGGTTCCCCTATTTATATGACCGCTGGCTAAGTTTCACCTCTTCGAACGCTAGCTCTTCCTTATGGAGTAGCGGCTCGTTTTCCAAGCCTTGGAACTCCCATGCGGCGACGTAGCAATATTCGTCGTCCTTGCGCAGGGCTTCGCCTTCGTCGGTCTGGCTCTCCTCGCGGAAGTGGCCGCCGCACGACTCGGCGCGGTCGAGCGCATCCTTCACCATCAGCTCGGCAAACTCCATGAAGTCGGCCACGCGGTTGGCTTTTTCCAGCGCTTGGTTGAGGTCGTCGG
>JAOZKS010000273.1 GCA_029935255.1 Pontiella sp. | reverse complement strand
TTTCCCCATCAAAGCCCACAGGGTCCCTCTGCCCAATCCGCACCGAAACTCGCCGCCCAAAACGATCTCGATGGAACCTGCCTTGTGGAAGCAAAATATGAACGGCACTCAGCTAAAACAGTTCAATTTCCCAAAGGCTCGCACCATCCGAGGATTCGAGAATATTCAAACGCACTTTCTGGGCAATCACCGGTTTGAAATTAGCAGAGAAATCCGCGCCAATCGTTGTCCCCTCCAGAACCGTTTTCCAAATCTCATCCAACCCTTGCGCCTCAAGCGTAAACCGCTGGACCCGATTCCAATCCCGCTCGTCAACCCACAGTCTGCCAATCGATGTCGGCGTCCCCAGATCAATCTCCACCCAAACCGGATCTGCGCTTTGATGCGCCGCCCATCGACTCTGGGGATCGCCATCAACAAGCTTCTGGGGACCGTGGACATCGAGCATGTTGCCATAGGTATTCGATGCGGTCACCGCCTTGCCTTTTGCCAAGGATGTCCCGCGCGTATATGAGACATCCTTGGCGGTGATATTCACGGCCTGCCCCGATACGGTCAATGTAACAACCGTCGCAATAGGATCACTCCGATTATACCCGATAGACAACAAAAGATGTTCCTCTGTCTGTTCAAAATCGACCTTGGCTCCCCCTTTCGTGACGGCCTGTATCACGCTTTGCTCAATCGCCGGCAAACGAAGCGTTCCGTCGGTAGACCATTCCATGACGAAAAGGTTGATTGTATGGTCCTTACAGGTCGACACCCCCCATTCACCGGGCTTAAAGGGACCGCCACGCGTACCGTAAATAGCATCTTGATGCTTCTTGATCCAATCACCCATCTCAGCCAGCCGTTCCACTTGCCTAGGCTCAATGCGCCCATCTGGCATAGGGCCTACATTAAAGAGGAAATTGCCATCCCCCCCGATGGTTCTAAGCAATGAACGTACACCGTCTTTGGCGAGTTTCAGGCCATCCTCCGGAAACCATGCCCACCGACAGCCCAGTGTCATGCAAGTCTCCCAAGGACGGTCTCGCATAAATTCGCCAACCTTCTGTTCCGGTGTGGAAAAATCGGAATGATAATTCACGCCCAAACGGTCATTGATCATGATATCCGGTTGAAGTTTCCGGATTAACATTTCCGTGGGCACTGTTAAATCGGAATTACCCTTTGGGCCATCAAACCAGATCGTGCAAATGGGGCCATAATTACCAAGCAGTTCCGTAAGCTGATTACGTAGATAATCGATATAGCGAGGGAGATTCGCCTCTGGATTTTCAACCCCCGGCCCTTTGCTCGGAAAATCCGGATGAACCCAATCCGCTACAGAATAATAGATGCCAAAACGAATCCCTTGCTTTTCACAGGCCTCAGCCAGTTCTTTCACGATATCGCGCTTAAAGGGTGAACTCGCAATATCATAGTCGGTATATTGACTCGGCCACAGACAGAAACCATCATGGTGCTTCGTCGTAAGCACGAGGTACTTCATCCCTGTATTTTTAGCAACGGCAACCCATTGATCCGCATCAAACTCCGTGGGATTAAATCGCTTATACAGCTCATCATACTCAGCGGCAGGTGTTTGTCTCCCTCGCGACCAGCTAATCTCACCCCCAGTAAGGGAGGATGGCCCCCAGTGAATAAACATCCCGAAACGCATATCACGCCATGCATCGATCGCCTCCACAGGGGCGGCAAAAGATGAACGGGCACTCGAACAAACGATTCCCAAGACAACAAGACCCAGCAATACATTGTTTCGTGATAGCATAATAACCTCCTCCTTTACTTTTCCCTGAAATCAACTTTCGAATGCACCCTCACCGGTTGATTTGAAGGGCTAGCGGTCCGCATCCTTTCGAGTTCGCCACAAACCGAAGGAGGGGCATATGGGGCCGCTAACCAAGGAAGAATACTACCAAACCCATGCGTTGAGGAAAGCAGGAAAATCCAACCCGCAAATCGCGGGGATGCGGATTTTCGATTCGGATGCCCCATGAAACCGAACGGATGCTCGGTTGAGCTCGAAAAGCTAACCGCTGCCTGTGCAGGTTGTCCATTGTTCCAGGCGGGCTGTCTCAAGAGTCGGTGGTGCGGATCATGTTGCCATCCCGGTTTGGGTCTGCGATATTCGTTCCGTTGATTAGGGCTTTTAATCGAACGGGATTTCCTTAAACTGGTGTTTCATTAACCTATCGAATTACGCGGTGCCACTATGGAAGCTAACACACCAGTGCAGGATGATCAGAAGGATGCAAAAGACGTTGTTCTCGATCTGAACTTTGTTCCCCAGTGGGCTCGAAAGGCCCCGGGTGAAAATCATTATAGCGATCGAACGTATAAGGATTCGGGCCCGCGCCGTGATCGCCGCGACGACCGGCGTTCCCCGCGCCGCGACTCTCGCGATGCCCGTCCGCGTCCCCCGCGTTCCGACCGCTCCCGTCCCGAGCGTCCGCTCCCGCCTCGGGAAGTGATCCGGGAGATTCCCGTTACCGTTACCTTTCTTCCCGAGCAGAAGCGCTTGGCTTCGCTCGTACGGCAAATCCATCATACGCGGCGGGCTTATCCGCTGATGGATCTGGCCAATCTGATGATTCACGATGCCGAAGGATATTTGGTGAAGATCGAGGTGAATAAGGATGCCCCGGAGTTTGCGATGTTCCAATGCAAGCGCTGCAGGGCGGTTGCGTGTTCCGAGGAAGGGATCGTTCTGCACCTGATGTCGAAGCACCTGAGTGATGTCTATGAAAAGGAGGAGATTGAAACCGAGCCGCCTGCGGGTCAGTTTGTCTGCGTGGCACGGTGTCGCAAGAGCGGGGTGTTGCTCGGTCCGCCGAACCACCATAGCTATACCGACAAGCTTAACGAACTGCACCAGTCGCGGTTCTCGCATCTCACGCTCGACGAATACAAATGCAATATCGATACCGTCCGGGACGAAGAGCTGATCGAGCAGTGGAAACAGGAAAGCCGCAAGAAAACCATCTACAAACTTAAGTCCGATCCCGAGGCGGAGCCGGTTGATCTGCACAAGGCCGAGGTGGAATTCAAGCTGAAAATCCCCTCCATGTATGAAGAAACCCTCCGGGCCATTGTTCCTTCCAAAGTGGCGCAAGGCCTGGAGGATCGGAGCATCGTGCAGGCCATCCGGCGCGTTTGGTCGAAGGAGAGCCACTTTCCACTTTCCATGTCGTTCGCCATGCGAGCTGCCTTCCGGCACATGCACCTGTATCTGTTCAAGGCGGGGAAGATTAATTTTGTAACCCACATCAAGGCGAATCCCGTAAAACCGGAAGATACGATCGACAGCATTGCCGAGGTGTTGGTTTTCCTGAAAGAGAACCCCGGTTCATCCCGCCGGCACCTGCTCGAAATTCTACACCCTTCGCTTGATCCAAAATCGAAGGAAGCGCTGGATGCCTTACAACCGCTGAGCTGGTTGATCGAACGCGGGCACATCATTGAATTCTTCAATGGAACCCTTTCCGTGCCGATCAGGCAGCGCCGCCGCTAAAGCATTTTACGTTTATTCTCCGCCCGGCTCGAACGAGATGGCGGGATGGATGCCGAGTTGTTTGTAGGTCAGCTGCATGACCTGCTCAATGCTGAGGGGGTCTTTTGCGTAGGTAGGAATGCCGATCTCTTTAAGCGGGTGGGTGAAGTGCTTTCCTGAAATCCGGCTCAGGGTTTCGTCCAGCGCGGCGCGGACATAGGTTTCGGCCATCTGCATGGGGCTAGGTGCAAAGTACGCTCTAATGGCATGGATTCTTTTCGTCCAAAGCGATAGGGCGCCGCCCCTCGGCATACTGCCGATCCGGACACAATTTGCCGTGACCATTGTGCCGGGAAGTCGTCCTGCCAACCAACGT
>JAOZKS010000272.1 GCA_029935255.1 Pontiella sp. | reverse complement strand
CGGCGATCGCATCGAAGAAAACACGGATGGAGATTGAGAAGAACCAGCTGATTACCCGGGAGAAGCAGTTTTCAAACACAAAGGCCTACGCTGATTTTGATGGCCAAGTGTTTTATCCGAAGCCGCGACGGTTCGGGAGCTTTGCAAAGATTGAAAAGGGAGCGACCGTGCAATACCGGCAACCTCTCCTCTCATTCCCGGATCTTAACGATTGGGATTTAAAGGTGGGGGTTCCAGAGGCGATGATTGAGAAAGTCACGGTGGGACAGGAAGCGGTGGCTTCGCTGGATGCCATTCCCGGATTGACGCTGCGGGGCCGTGTGGAAAAGATCAGTGCCGTGCCGGATTCGCAAGATTGGTTCAGTTCCGGGGTAAAGACGTACACCATTATGATCGCGGTTGCCACGAAGTCGAAGGCAAAGCTCAAGCCGGGCATGTCGGCCACGGTCGAGATTATTACCGACCAGTTGCGCGATGTTCTCTATGTTCCGATTCAAGCGGTCGTCTCCCGTAAAGAACAGCACTATGTCTATGTGGTAAAACGCGGGCGCAAGGTGTTGTGCGAAGTTGGCATTGGAAAATACAATACGCAGTCCATCGAAATTACCAAAGGTTTGAAGGAAGGGGAACAGCTCCTTCTCTACGCCGAGGTTGAGCTGGATGCCGACACCAAACTAAAAAAGAGCCCGCTTTCAGCGGAAAGCAAGCGCCCCGATAAACAGGAAAAGGAATGACCATTCCAATCGTCGAATTGAGAAAAGCGGCCAAGGAATATGTGAACGGTTCGTTGCGGGTGAAGGCCCTGCGCGGGGTCGACTTGAAGATCGATCCCGGTGAGTATGCGGTCATTATGGGCGCATCCGGTTCAGGGAAGTCGACCTTGCTGAACCTGCTGGGTTGCCTTGATCATCTTTCCGGCGGCGACTATCTGCTCGATGGCGAAAGCGTTTTGAATCATTCCGATGACGGCCTTTCCGAAATTCGTTCAAAGCGTATCGGCTTTATCTTTCAGTCCTACAACCTGATTCCGCAGCTTAACGTGATCGAAAACATTGCGGTTCCTCTCTTTTATCAAGGCGTGTCGGAATCCGCAGCGAGGCTCAAGGCGGAAACCCTGGCCGAGCGAATGGGATTGTCCGAGCGATTGAAGCATAAACCCATGGAGCTCTCCGGTGGTCAGCAACAGCGAGTGGCCATTGCCCGTTCACTCATCTGCGATCCCATTCTGATGCTTGCCGACGAACCCACGGGAAACCTCGACACCCAAACCGGGTACGAAATCCTCGAACTGATCGACGAACTCAATGCCGAGGGAAAAACCATTGTAATGGTAACGCACGACGATGAAATTGCGCACCGTGCCCAGCGAGTGGTCTGGTTTCGCGATGGGGAAATAATTTCCAACGAGTGGAACGGGATGCCCAAATCATGAATTTCATGCGTCCAGAGCGAATGGTGAAACTGGCTTTCAAAAACCTGAGTCAGTACAAGTTGCGCGCTGGTTTGACGATGCTGGGCATCATTTTTGGAGTTTGTTCCGTAGTCGCCATGCTCAGCGTGGGCGAGGGGGCCAACCGCGAAATTCAGGAAAAGATACAACGGATGGGGAGTCAGAACATCCTGATCAAAAGCGTAAAGGTGCCGAGCGAGGGCAACGATTCCTCCAAACGCCGAGGGGTTGCATCATACGGTTTGACCTATGTGGATGAAGAGGAACTGTCGCGCTATGTTCCTAATTTGGTGGCCAGCACGCCAATGAAGGTACTGCGCTTTGATGTGCAATACAAAGCCCGTAAACTGCAAACCGATGTGATTGCCACCATGCCCTGGTTTCTTCGAATTCAAAACCACCGCATGATGCGGGGGCGTTTTCTTTCCAGTTCCGATATGGAGTTCGGCACGCCGGTTTGTGTGGTTGGTTCACGTTTGGCCCGGATTTTATTCGCGGGGTATGATCCGATTGGAAAGACCCTTTATATCGACCGCGATGCCTATACGGTCGTTGGGGTGGTGGGCGACCTGGCTCAGGGAGAGCTGGCTTCGGGAAATGAGTTGTGGCTCGATGGGGAAAATCAGAAGATCTACATTCCCCTGCGCACCTATATGCAAAAACGCGGCGATTTTTTCACGGAATGGTCCGAAGGCGGTGGAGTCTTTGAGAAAATCGAATTACATGAGCTGATTCTAACCATCGATGAACAGGATCATGTGGTTCGCGCGGTCAACGCGGTTCGCCGGGTGCTCAAGAAAAACCACAAGAAAGAGGACTACAGCATCGTCGTTCCGCTCGAGCTCATCCGGCAGGCACGCGAAACCCGGCGGTTGTTTAATATCGTACTCGGATCCATTGCCGCCATCTCGCTTGTTGTCGGGGGCATCGGCATTATGAACATCATGCTAGCGACCGTCAGCGAGCGTACCCGCGAAATCGGCATTCGCCGCGCACTCGGTGCCACCCGCCGCGATATCGTGCTTCAGTTTTTGATGGAAACCCTGATTCTTTCGATATCCGGAGGGGTGATTGGGCTGATATTTGGTGCGCTCATTCCGCTGGCCATCACCGCAGCCACCGATGTGAAAACGGTACTTACCTTTCCGGCGTTCGCGGTGGCCTTCTCGGTTTCGGTAACCGTATCCGTCGTCTTCGGAATCTATCCCGCCCGCCGTGCCGCCATGATGGATCCGATCGAGGCGCTTCGCCACGAATAGTCAGTACATCAGAACGAGTTTCCGATCTGGAAGTAAAAGCGGGTGCGGGTGCTTTCGGCTTTTCCCACGGCGATCGTGCAGGTGCCGATAAACATATTGGCACCGACCCCGATCAAGGCGCCGTATTCAAGGTTGTGAAGCCGTGCATCGGTGGAAGCGAACCACGCATTACCTGCATCAACGCGGGCCAACGCAAAGAATCCATTCCCCAGCATGGGAGGGAGTTTTCCCAGTTGGTAGCGGTAGCCCAGACTGCCGACCCCATAGTAGTTTCCGCGCAACTGATAGGGCGCATAGCCGGCAAAACTATCCAGTCCGCCGACATCGAACAAGGCATAGAAGGGGAGGTCGGTTCCCAGACTGCTTCCAAGGGCGATCTTGGGGGTGAGGGTATGCGCTCCGAAGGTGATGGGTGCCAAGGCCTGAAGCTCCAGCGTGCTGAAGGTTTCGGACGAACCCAAGTCCTTGAATGCGAATAGGCCGTCGAGTTCAACCTGATAGCCTTTGGAGGGAAAGATCGGGGCATCGAGCTGATCGAGCCGCAGCTGGGCCGTGGAGGCCACAACCGAGTCGTTAATCTCATCAAGAACGATGAATCCGCTGTTTCCTGTGACTTTGGCGTGGCCGCCGAGTAGACCGATGCGGGCTTCGCCATACTCGAAGAAGCTGATGCCACCATCCAGCATGCCGTAAGCGAGATCCTGTTCGGTATCGGCAATATCGTTATTGTTCAAGTCATAGACATCGATGTCTTCTCCTGAATAGATGAGTGAAGGAGCAATGAAGAAGTGCTCGCCCCATGAGACCGGTTGATACCATTCGCCACGTGCGAAGCGTTTGTGACCACCACCTTCAAGATCGATCCGGACTTCTCCGCCGAGGGGATTCAGTTGCGTATGGGTATAGTTGAGAAGCACACTCCAAAGAGCAACTGCATCGGTGGTGACCTCTATTTTCGTGCCGAAATGGAGATAGGCGGGCCCCCAGAATTTTTCGGCGGTATTGTATTCTAACTCATATCCTTCGTCATTGGGATTGAGCGTGTAGGTGACCGTTTGGAAGTCGCCCATGCCATGGATGCGGCTGAGGTCATGCGCCACCGATTCAAGTTTCAGGGGGCCGGTTTTGGTTTTGATACGCTTTCGGATGGTGGTTTCGGAGACCACTTTTA
>JAOZKS010000271.1 GCA_029935255.1 Pontiella sp. | reverse complement strand
GGCCCCCGCCACTAGGGGGGCTCCGATGGTCAGCTCGCTCCCGTCGGAAATAGCCAGCGTATCAAATTCCACGCTTGCACCCTCTTCCAAGTGCATCAGTTCCACGTCAAAAACGTCGCCTTGCTGAACACGGTACTGCTTTCCTCCGGTTTCTATTACTGCGTATGCTTCCATAAATTACCTCAATGCCCAAACGGGCCTTTGCCTTCTAAAAAATCAAGGGCGGAAATTACGGAATCGGTCATCGGCTGTCAACCCTATTTGAAGCGCAAAAAAACCCGATTCGCCGGTCGCCGCACACACTCGATGAAAAAGTATTGTTTTTCAGCCTCCGCTGACCGATGATTATGCGCTTGAAACAACATGGGGATCTGAATGGAAATGAATATAAAACCACTGAGAACAGCACTGTTTATTCTGCTAATCCCTCTATTTCTCGGGGGTTGCAGCGGCAAAAAAGAGGATGTGGAAAAAATTCCGTCCGGCACGCCATCCGTCCTGCCCAACACCCTGGAAATTAAGCGCCTATCCAAAACCTACGTCATCACCGGAATCGGCCTGAGCGGCAGCAACAAGGTCGCCATCATCAACAATCAGGTTGTTATTCCCGGAGAGGAGATTGGTCAGGGAGTGCTTCTCCAGGATGTCCACCCCACCTACGCCACGATCCTCTTTGAAAATTCAGAATACCAACTTCGCCCGGAAACCATTCAAAACGAGCTCGACCAAAAAAACCTTAACCCTGAGAATAAAGAAGAACAATGATGATGAATCTTAAAACAGGGCGCACCGGAGTCCCACTCGCGATACTGGCCCTCGGACTACTCTGCGACACAACGCCTGCCCAGGCATCCGTGCAGCAGACGCTTGAGGGATCTGTAGTGGATGCTAGCGGCGCACCTGCGGACGCCGCCAACCTGCTGGACACCGACTATCTCCTGCTCTACTTCTCCGCACACTGGTGCCCGCCGTGCCGCGCCTTCACCCCAAAGCTGGTCGATTTCTACAACACCCAAGGCGGCGGAAAGCGCTTTGACGCCGTGCTGATCAGCAGCGACCACAGCGCGGAAAAAATGCTCACTTATATGCGTGAAACCAAGATGCCCTGGCCCGCAGTGCAGTACGGAAGCACAAGCTTGAAAACACTGCAAAGCACGTACAGCGGAGCAGGAATCCCCCGCCTTGTCTTGATCGACATGCAGGGAACCGTGCTGGCCGACAGCTACGCCGGAAAAAAATACATCGGCCCCCATCAGGCGCTGAAAGAACTCTCGAAACGGCTGGCAGAACCCGCCGCCAAATAGCCCTGTTGCGATCTTGTGTTAATTTCTCGAATCGAGATTGACACCTGCGTGCGCGACGGTCTATAAAGTCCGTCCTTTTACGGGGGATTAGCTCAGTTGGTAGAGCGCGTGACTGGCAGTCACGAGGTCGACGGTTCGACCCCGTTATCCTCCACCATTTAGAACCGCCCTGATCTTCGGATCAGGGCTTTTTTGCTCTCCTCCAAAGACTACTCTTTGAAGAGCCGGAAGGTCGCGGATTCGGTTCGGGCTTTCTTGAAAAGCACTTCCATTTCCCGGGTTATTTCCGGGTGTTGAGCAGAAATATCATGTGTTTCACCGAGATCGTTCGCCAAGTTATAGAGTTCAATCTTCGCATCGGGATTCCGACTAACCGTCAAACGAACCGCTTTGAAATCTCCTTTTCGAATGGCCTGCCGGCCTCCCCCCACCCCAATCTCCCAGTAGAGATATTCATGCTGATTTTGCGGCTTGCCTAATAGTTCAGGAAGAATGGATATACCGTCGATGCCCTTGGGAGGCTCAACCTTCGCCATCTCGCAGAAGGTGGGGAGCATGTCCCAGAAAGCCGAGATCTGGTCGGAGGTGCTTCCCGGTTCAATCTTTCCGGGCCATCTTGCCAGCATGGGAACCCGGATTCCTCCTTCGTAGAGATCCCGTTTGATTCCTTTGAGCGGCCCGTTGCTGTTCCAGAAATCCGGATCGTGTCCGCCCTCACGGTGCGGTCCGTTATCGCTGGTGAAGATCACAAGCGTGTTCTCGTCAAGGCCCAGCTCTTCGAGCAAATCCATGAGCTGCCCCACCCCATTGTCGAGGTGCTCCATCATTGCCGGGAAGGCGGCAATGGGATTCTGCACCTTGGGACCGGCGTATTTCCCGATCGTATCGTTGAATTGCGGGAATCGTTTTCTGTACTTATCATGCAGCTCCTTTGGGGCATGCATGGCGGCGTGGGGAATCGTTACGGGCAAATAGCAGAAAAAGGGTTGGTCTTTGTTTTCTCTAATAAAATCCATGGCGGCAGCCAAGATTAAATCGTGGGAATACGTTTTGCCATCCAGCGGCACTTTTTCATGGTTGTGCCAAAGATGATCTGGATAGAAATTATGTGCCTGACGCTGGCAGTTGTACCCATAGAACTCATCAAAGAAAGCCATGGGGTCGCTCTCCGAACCGGGGGCTCCCAAACCCCATTTACCGAAGGCCCCGCAGGCATATCCCGCCTTTTTCAGGTAGGCAGGAATTACCGAAGTCCCTGATGCCAAAGGAGCCTGCCCTTCAGGCTGCACCTCCCTGTTGCCCCTCACTTGTGCGTGCCCATTGTGAAGTCCGGTCATCAAGGAACAACGTGAAGGTGCGCAGACGGTTCCTCCAGAATAATGCTGCGTGAACTTCATCCCTTCCTTGCACAGCCGATCGATATGGGGGGTCTGGAATTTTTCCTGTCCATAGCAACTCAGGTCGCCATAGCCAAGGTCGTCGGTAAGAATATAGACGATGTTCGGCAGTTGTTTCTCGGCCGCTCCTGTTTCAGCCAGAAGGCCTCCAGGCAATGCCACTAGAGCAAAACCCATACCCATGGTTTTTAGAATCTTGTGTCCGAGCTGTTTCGCTTTGTTCACGGTCATTTCTCCTGAATCATTTTTCTGCTCTTTCCCTACTGCCAGTCGGTCGGAATGGTGAAATAGTATTGATCGCTAACCTTCCGATTCAAGGCCTTTGCGTAGCCCTTGATGATTTTAAGCGCAACGGGTTGGCGATCCATGGGCAGCGATCCAATCCATGCATCGATATCGATGCGCAGTTTTCTCGCGCCCTTTCCATTTTCTGCCACAAAGCGAATAATTTCGGGATATTCCTCCGGAAATTCTTTCCGCAGTTCGAGCATCATCCGATAAGAGAGTCCATAGGGGTCGCGCCGGGTTCGCGAGAAATGCCGGCTCCAGTCGCCCCACTCCAGTTCTTTATCCGCGCACATTTGTTCGGAGAACACCGTGGCGATTCCCTCCATGTACCAATCGATAATAAATGGATTCAGCAAATGCGCACATTCGTGCCCTAACAGAGGGAAATAGTTGCGATGCCCGGGATCCACCGCCAAATAGATCGCGAAGATCCCGTTGGTGGAATCAACGCACTCGGTTAGCGAAAAGTCTTCAGCAATGCGATATCGGCGGGCATCCTCCACCTTTCTTGAGCGGCGCAACAAAACCTTGTTCACCGGAATGACGGGCGCTCCGAATTCAGCGGTGGCTTTTTCCAGTGCCAGAGAGATGAAGGCTGCGGATTCGGGATCGTCAATGGGCTGATAGGCCGCATGCCATGGTCCATGCGGTTTGCCATCGGAAAGGCTGAGGCACCCCGAGAGGAAGAGGATGACGAGAAAGGAAAAGGTAGCCCGCCCAAGAGCCGCAATGGATACAGGTGCCGATCTTCGGTCACGAAGCATAGGGACCTACCCTTCCATCAACTCTTCAAGCTGCTCACAGATCAGGTGCATCATCAGTTCATGACCCTCCTGAATGCGCGGCGTGTGCGAGGAACTTGAAACCACCAGCGCACGGTCGGCCAGCTCGACTATTTTACCGCCGA
>JAOZKS010000647.1 GCA_029935255.1 Pontiella sp. | reverse complement strand
CCGGGTGGAATTGCGACAACGTGAACACGTTTCCTGATTACACCCGTGATGCGGCGCAGGGCACGCCCGAGCAAAACGGAACCGTTAACATGATGGGTAACGTATTGGAATGGATGGAAAATTCCGATGGCGTTTTTCGCGGGGGGTGTTTCTTTGATCGCGGAAAGGAAATGCGTTCCGTGATCCGCGACAACAACAATTCATCGCCCGAGCACATTCATATCGGGCTCCGTCCCGTCGAAATTACTCATGAGTCGACCCCCGCTATATCGGTTGGGCCTTGATCGGCCAATCGTATCGTTTGGGTAGATAGGATGAGAAGCCTGTTGAGAGGGATCCGGTCCTCCCTATTGTTTAGATACGAACTCCACTCCTTCGAGTTTTACCACGATTGGGTTCGGCCATTTGGAGTTGTTGTATATGCGCTGTGCCCGGACGATGGATATCCGCAGACCCTGCGCGGTTTGTTCCACCTGCGATGTTGGCGTTACTTCAGGTTTGTATTCCACAACGCGGTCGTTTTGGCCGAGCACGGATATCCGGGTTTTTTTGGATGCACAAAGAGACTCCAGGGTGTATTCCCTCCGCTTTCCTTTTTTCCAAGGGTCTGTTCCTTGGGGAATAAACACATAGACCGTGCTACTTTCCTCGGCATCTTGGGTTAGCCAGAGTTCACCATCTTTAATCACGGGGCAGGGGCGGATGTTGTGAATGCTTTCACCGTTGATAAACATCCAGAGTGCGAGTTCGCGAAAACGCTGTTCCTGCTCGCGCGGAATCACTCCTGATGGCTCGGGTCCCATGTTGATCAGAAGATTTCCGCCTTTGGATCGGATATCGATCAGCATTTCGATTAACGTCGTGCCCGATTTATAATCTTCGTTGGTTGGCTTATATTGCCACTGCGTACCTAGCGTAAAGTTGGCCTCCCATGGCCCGGGCAGCGGTTCGTTCGGGATACGTTGCTCGGGGGTTTCCATTTCTCCGCGAGTAATCAGGCATTGGGGTTGAAGCTGGTGGATGTATTGGGCAATCAGGGAGTTGTCGAAGGCATCAA
>JAOZKS010000646.1 GCA_029935255.1 Pontiella sp. | reverse complement strand
GCCTGCATATGAAGGGCGGCACCCTCAAGCTAAACAGCATTCGCGTGTTTGCGAACTAACTGCAAAAAGCTGTAAATCGCATCATGCGCTGGCCGGGCGTTGTTCCGGCAGTTGGAAAAAACAGGATGCAAACTACCGCTCCATGAGGCTGGATATCAAGGCGCTGGTACTCAGTAAAAGGAAGTAGCTTTCTGCACCGCCCGGCGGCACATCCAATGGGTATGGACGATGAATTCCTTGCCTAGCGGTATGTAGGGGATTCCCCTTCATACTATTCACCTATCAATTGCTTTGTTCCATCTTGGGCAATTAGATAAAGTCTCAAACCATTCTTAGGTTGTGTGTTTTTGTTGGGTGGGCGGGGTTTGTATGAAGTATGCGGAAGTTGCAGAAAATGTAAAACGGTTGGTGGAGAACCCGCCGTCGCAGGATGAGTTTATCTATGAGCTGCTGCTGGCGTATGGATCGCCGAAGTCCGGTGTTACGCTGGTGAAAAAGGGAACACGCAATCTGGCCAAAGAGCCGGGTGCGGTGCTTTGCTACAACACTTTTCCGATCCCAGATTTGACGGAGGGGCAGAAGCAGACGATCACGATGCATGTGGGGGAAGTGTTGACCGAGCGGGAAGCGCATTCGGAAAAAACGATGGCTCAGCTGTACGATCCCGATAAAATGCCCGACGGCCTCCGCGCCGCGCACCACAACCTCGACCTAGCCGTCGACCGCCTCTACCGCACCAAACCCTTCACCTCCGACGAAGAACGCCTCGAACACCTCTTTAAACTCTACGAAGAGATGACCGCAGCGGAGCAGTTGGTTTAGCCGCGAATTAACGTTGAAGGATTGGAAAATAAAATGGAGAAACACAAGGAGCATCAAATGACGACTAAATACGAGACAATCAAAGAAGCTATCCTTAACAGAAAAAACATTGAGGCCGATTATAAAGGGTATCATCGAATAATGACACCTCATACTCTTGGGTATAAGTCAGGAGAAGAACAATGCCTTTGTTATCAGTTTGCCGGAGAAAGCAGTAGTGCCTCTGTATTTCCCGA
>JAOZKS010000270.1 GCA_029935255.1 Pontiella sp. | reverse complement strand
ATCCTATTCCACCGAGTTCTTTGATCTGGGCGGAACCAACTATGCGGATGGGTACACGTTTCATGCCTATGGTTCGGCTACCATCATGCCGGACGGCTTCGACTTGAGTACGCCGGAAGCGGAGGGCGCAGCCACTGGGATTGAACGCATGCCGATCTACAAGGCCCGGGCCGAAAACTATGGGCTGGAATTTGGCCAGTCGGAGTGTTTCTATTTTTCCGATCCGAGCTATTCGCAACTCCAGGGCTGGGAGCATACGCAACGGGTGCTACTGGACACTTCATACGGCGCGCAGTTTTCCGCATCGGTTAATCCAACGCGTCTTTATGCCTTCGAAACCGGCATAAAGAACAACTGGCGCAACAAAGGAACCGGTGTTCCGGGGATGCCTTGCGTGGCCCTGAATGGCATGTACCGTGTGCTTGAAGGCGCGAGTGCTCTCGGGGTGATCGAGAAGGATTCCGAGTTTCTGATCGGAACCTTTCAAACGCAACGAACCGGGCTCGGCACCCGTTATGTGGCCGCTTTGGTGGCTGGTAATAACACCAAGATGGCAGACCTTGATGTGGATCTGAGCGGTATCGGCGATCTGGTTGCCTACGACCAATGGGGAGAAGAAATCGCCGTTCCAACAGCAAATGGAAGTCTTTATGTAGATCGGGAAGTGCTCTATCTCGAAACCGCATCTTCCACTGCCCTTTTCAATGCCTTGCAGTCGGCGACCTTCCAATGGCACGCCGAAATCGGGATCGATCAGGTCGGTTCTACCCTCACGGATGCCGAGCAGATTGCCCATGTCGCTCAATATGGGACACTCGATACCGTAAAAGGATCGATTAGCTATAGCTTTGTTGCAACACGAACCAATTCCATCTCCAGCGAATATATCGCGAATCTGGAATCGTTGCAGCTCAGCGGGGATACGATTGCTCCATCCGCCGACGGAACCTATATTATGGATAATCAGAGTCTTCCGGGAACCGGCGACTTCACCAAACTATCCGTTTTGGTCGCTTCGCTGGATGCCTTGGAGCAGGCCTTTAATCTAACCTGTTTTGGTTCCGATTCCGTCACGTTGTTTGTCAACGGGGTTTCTGTTTACAGCGGTTCGGTACAGGATGCGGATTATCGGGGAAATTGGATAGAAAACACCATTTCTCTACCGGCCGGGCTCTCCCTGATCGAGGTGGTCTTCGACGCAACCGCTGGAGCGCAAGGTGTGGTTCTTGCCCAGTTCGCGGAAACGACGGTTAGCAATCTCATACTGCTGGCGCAAGAGAGCTGGACGGTGAGCGAGGATAGCTTTACCTTTAATCAGGGGGATGGCGGAGCCACTGCGGGTGATAACCGGCACGTTCTGGTTCGCGGGACGACGGCTGCCTTTGCACGCCGGCCATTTCTTAAATTCGATCTGAGATCCTTAATTGGGAATAATATTACCAGTGCCGTTATTCGGGTCTATTATACGACGGCCGACGGAACGGATGTCTCCCTCAGAGAGGTGTCCGACAATTCGTGGGATGAGTCTACGTTGGCATGGTCCAATGCGCCCTTTGGTGCGGTGAGCGGAGACGTGGTAGACGTGGTTCCATCGGTGGACGATTCTTGGGTCGAGTTCGACGTAACCGATGTTCTTACTGGTCCGGGGATCTACAGTTTCACGATGGAGACGCCCAATTCCCTGATTCATTACTTCTCCAGTAAAGAGAATGGGAACGGGAATGCTCCGTATGTGGAAATCCTGAGGGATGTTTTCAATACCGCTCCGTCCTTCAGCAGTGATCCGATAAATGAACTTGGTGCTGCACCTGGCGTGGTTTATGGATCGACGCTTGCTGATAATGCAAGCGATGCAGAAAATGATTCGCTGACCTATGCGAAGCTATCAGGTCCTGCGTGGCTCAATGTTGCGACTGGTGGAGCGCTTTCTGGTACACCGTTGTCGGCAGACTTGGGCTTGAACAATTTCGTGGTGGAAGTGGCCGATGGACGGGGCGGTAGAGATACCGCCGTACTGGAAATTATGGTGAGTATTGATACTGATGGTGATGGTATTTCGGATGATATTGATACGGACGATGATAATGATGGTATTAGGGATCTGGTTGATCCTTATCCATTGGTGTCAAATCTGATCGGCTGGTGGGAATTCAATGAAACCAGCGCCGGAACGACCTCGAATTCGGTTGATGGAAGCATGGGTACACTTGGCGGAGATGCATTGATTTCCCAAGGAGGCCTCTATGTGGTCAATGCGGGGTGGGTTGATGTTCCTGTTAGTACGATCGCAACTCAGATTAGCGCTGAGATCTCTATCAGTCTGTGGGTCTGGGGGGGTAATGCGTTACCGCGAAGGACTTCGGTTCTTTTCGCTGAAACGGCAACCGCGGGTCGTCTGCTGAATGTGCACCTTCCATGGAGTGACTCAAACGTCTACTGGGATGCGCCTGTCGGCAATCGTGTGATCTATTCAAGCACGGCGACTGAATTCAGCGGGCGCTGGACGCATTGGGTGTTCACTAAAAATGCGACCAGTGGCGCAATGACGATCTTCGTAGATGGCGTTAAAGTGAGTGAGGAACTCTCGGGCAACACACTTGCACTGACCGGTATGGACTCGCTGGTCTTCGGTGCCAAGGATACGGCTGGCGGCCGTCCGTATCAGGGAACGATTGCGGATCTGCGAATCTACAACTGCGAACTGGATGCGCAGGGGATTGCGGATTTTGCGGGCGAATCCGTCTATGACTTGCTGATCCCATAATTAAGGAAGTCGTAAACAGAATATGTTTCGAAGAGCGCGGTACCCTTGCGGGGCCGCGTTCTTTATTGGTTGAGTGCAGGCAACGCTTCTGTGTGTGGGGGACAATGCACTGAAATTTGTTGATCTTGGTATTTGGGGGACTTGCGGCAGTAAATCACGGGTACATAGAGGTTCCTGAATAAATCCGAGATCCGCGAACCCTACTCTATGGCCGGGTCCGGATGCTGAGTAAAATTTGGCTGCCGGAGTTCGATAATAATCTGAACAGAGGCTCGGAACCATTGAACAGCATACTGCAAAGCTGAAATAAGGCGCGAAAGAATGGCCTTCAGCCATTTCTCGAGGTTCATCACTATAAAGGTGATGCTAATTGCTGTTCTCGTGGTTTCGTCGAGCTTGGTCATAACCAGTCCGAGTCCGAAGCGCCGTTTTCCCTATCCGAACTTTCCTTCTATGGGGATCCGGTCGATCTCGTCTTGCCGAAGCTGTTGTTTTTCGGCCTTCAGCTGTTCTTTATCTGCTTCGGTTATTTTGCGAGGCCTTCCGAGCCGAGGGCCGGAGAGTCTGATGCCGAGGGACTTGCAGTAGGCTCGATTGGCTCTTGTTCTGTAAATGCTGTCGGCATGAACGGATTCAGGATAGTGACCGTAACGGGCCCGATACAATTCGACCTACTGCGGAATATCTTCGCCTTCGTTATATGCATCGAAGCTGATGCGGTCAGACATAAGTGAATCCGTCAACAATGCGGGCTGAAATTTTTGCGCCGAATTCTGTTTTGGCTTTGGCTTTTCCGCGAACGATCGGTCGGATATGAGGTTGGGAAATACTGACGATACGGTCTTTTACCGAATGTGTGCGTGTTTGATACATCTGATCCTGCTGCCGAAACAATTCGTGTATCACCAGAAGGTCCCGGTATTGCTTTGTGCTGAGGGTGCGCACGCTGTTTTGCTCTGATAAGCGCTCGATGTACTTGAGGTTCCGGCGCAAAAAGGCAAGCTGCTGGCCAACGGTCTTGCGAATCCGCTTGCGACCAGGCGACTTCTTTTTCGAGACGGCAAGATACTGCTTACGCGCTTTGACTCGGTAGGTCCGCGGTTTCGGCTTCTTCCCAACAAATGGCTGATGAAGCACATCAAGGATGCCCTCGGTCTTCTCCCGG
>JAOZKS010000645.1 GCA_029935255.1 Pontiella sp. | reverse complement strand
TCTGGAGCGACCACGGGGAGTTTATCGGCGATTACGGCGTGACCCACAAAATGGCCACCTTCTACGATTCAATGGTGCGCATCCCGATGATCCTGTGGGATCCGAGCGGGCGCATTCCCCAGGGCACGAATTCCGATATCGTGGAGGCGATGGATGTGTTTGCCACCGTGCTTGATCTCTGCGGGGTCGAGCAGCCGGAGGGTAGCCGGGCGTACAGCCTGTTGCAGGAAGGGTATCGACCAAGAACCGATGCCTATGCGGAAGGAGGACTGCTCATTGCACCCCTCGAGAAGGCGATTCCAGGCGCAAGCCTGCCGGCTCCGCATCCACCCACGCAGTTTGGACCGGGCTCGATGATACGCACGAAGAAGTGGAAGCTCTGCTCCCACAGTCACGATTGCTGGGAGCTGTATGATCTGGAAAACGACCCTTGCGAGACTCGCAACTTGTACAACGATCCCCAACAGGCTTCCGTTGTGCGCACCCTGACGGAGCGTCTCATTCAGCGAATGCTCTGCCATGGGCAGGCCCCCGAGCATCTTCCCCTTCCCATCGTGACGGAGATCGATGAAGAGGGTATTCCTTTTTTCGATGACACGTGCACGGCCATTCTGGATTGCCAGGGGATGCTTCCGGGGAGCGGGATTCAAAATAGATAAGGAATATTATATGGAACGAAGAGGTTTTATTAAAAACAGCTTAAAGGCATCACTAGCCCTTTTGGCGCTTCCGGTATTGGCTGAAAGCAAGAAAATGAAACCCAATATACTCTTAATATATACCGACGACCACGGGTATAATTCAATTTCCAGCTATGGGAGTGGATTAAATATTACCCCTAGCTTGGATCGCCTCGCAAAGGAAGGGATGCGTTTTGAAAATGCCATGGTTTCCTATTCTCTATGTTCACCGGCAAGGGCAACGGTTCTAACCGGCAAGTATGCCCATCAACATGGCATGTATTCAATTCCACAGTGTTTTGATGGAGGCCAGCAAACCTTTCCCAAATTGCTGCAAAAAAATGGATATAGCACCGCTCTTTTTGGAAAGTGGCACCTTCATTCAAT
>JAOZKS010000269.1 GCA_029935255.1 Pontiella sp. | reverse complement strand
CCGTTGTTTTTGGAATAGTACGCGCAGGCTTCCGTGGTAATGGTGAGTCCGGGAGGAACCGGCAGGTTTGCGTTTGCCATCTCGGCCAGATTGGCCCCCTTGCCGCCTAGAACCGCTTTCATGCTGCTATCGCCTTCCGTGAGCTCTTTTGAGACGCCATAGAAGTAGACATATTTTTTCTGAGCCATCTTGTATTTCTCCTTGATTTTCAAAAACCTATATGAACAAAAAACGGCCTATGTTTTAGCAGAGCAGGAAACAGAGTCAAGGCACCGCATGGATAATTGTGGTTTATTCACTCAACTCATATAGAGCGGGAGTTAAAACACAAAGAGTGATTTATTTCACCTGAAAACGACCAAAGAAATCAGCACGGCGAATGACGGAATCATAGACAGCATCTACGATCTGGAATCGCTTTTTGTGGAGCACCACTGTGCAAAATTACGCTTTACGAAGACTACATTTTGGCTGAAGAACAACGACGCTTGGACGAGGTGGAGGCTTGCAGAAATAACCTGCACATTTAACGCAAAGTCGCGGAGAACGCTGAGTCTCGCAAAGAACCGCTCTTTGCGAGCCTTCGCGACCTTTGTTTCTTTGCGTTTAAAACGCCCCTTATGTTCATGTTAATAATTCCAGACTCCTAAAACAAGTGATGGGGTTGACTCTATTAAGATAAAATACCAATACTACGAATTCAATTTAAGGAGACGAATCAAATGGACTTTGACGTAATTGTTATTGGAGCCGGCCCGGGCGGTTATCCCGCCGCCATCCGCGCCGCGCAGCTCGGAGCAAAAACCGCTATTATCGAACGCGAATGGCTGGGCGGAACCTGCCTGAACTGCGGCTGCATCCCTACCAAAACACTTATTGCCGGCGCGGAAGTCTACCAAAAAATTCTACACGCCGAATCCTTCGGCATTAAAGTGGGCACACCGGAGATCGACTACCCGGCGATGAAAACCCGCAAGGACGGCGTGGTGGATGGCCTTAAAAACGGAATCGAAGCCCTGCTCAAAGCGCACGGTGTTACGGTATTCGAAGGCGAGGGTTCCTTCCGCAATGCGACCACGGTGGCCGTGAAATCCAGCGATGGATCAACACAGGAAATCACGGGAAAAAGCATTGTCATCGCAACCGGTTCCACATCGACCGTTCCCGGCTTCATTCCAAAACACAAGCGCATTGTTGAAAGCCGCGTCTTCCTTGAACTCGAGGAGCTCCCCAAAAGCCTGCTGGTGCTTGGCGGCGGATATATTGGAAGTGAGCTGGCCTGCATGGCCGCCGGTCTCGGTGTGAAGGTCACGATTGTTGAATTGCTGGCCGATATCCTCATGTTGCTTGACAAGGATGTGCGCCAAGTGGTGAAGAAAAACATGAAGTCCAATCTCGGCATGACCCTCTTGACCGGCGCGGCAATGGAAAACATTGCAGCAACGGATAAAGGGGTAACCGCCACCGCTGGCGACCAAAAGCTGGAAGCCGATATGCTGCTGGTGGCTATTGGCCGAAGCCCCGTGACGGATGGGCTCGACATCGAAGCCGCCGGGGTGAGCCTGAATGAACGGGGCACTATTGATGTGGATGAACTCAGCCGCACAAATGTACCCGGCATCTACTGTATTGGTGATGTTTCCGGGCGTATGCAGCTCGCCCATGCTGCAACCTCGCAGGCCATCTATGCGGTTGAGCATGCGCTTAAGGATGAGGAAAAAATCGAGGAAGTCGTTATTCCCGGTGTGATCTTCACGTCACCCGAAGTGGCATTGGTCGGCATCACGGCAACCGAAGCCAAGGAACAGGGTTTGGCCGTCAATGCCGGAAAGTTCTATTTCCGGGGATTGGGCAAGGCGCTGGCCTCGAATGAAACCGAAGGATTCGTAAAGATTATAGCCGACTCGGAAACGGATCGAATCCTCGGTGCGCAGTGTGTTGGGCCGCACGCCACGGATCTCATCAGCGAAATGGTCATCGCCCTACGCGAAGAACTTACCGTGGAAGAACTTGGAAATACGGTTCACGCCCACCCGACCTTTGCGGAAGTATGGATGGAGGCCGCGCATGCGTTGCATAAGGCTTGTATTCACGCCCCACCCGCGCGGTAGTCCCTGTCATAAAATGCGGACAGAAAACGTCCTCTAGAAAAGGACGTTTTTTTCGTTTTACTGGGGTTGACCCGTTGAACCCAAACCGATAGCGTCCGTGGAAATTTTTATAGAAACAGCGAAATTCAGAACCATATGAAAAAATTCCTAGCAACCACTCTGATCTGCCTCACCGCAATGGGTTCCACCTTTGCGGAGGACACTATTGTGTTCAAGAATGGCGATGTCCTGACCGGCACGATCCTTAAACAGGATTCCGAGCACGTATACTTTAAATCTGGCGCATTCGGTTCGGTAAGTCTGGATACTCGCAATATTTCAGAAATCAAGATTGATACCCCGGAGTTGGGCGAAGTGGCCATACCTGCCGAAGCAATCACCACCCAGGAACCCGAAGCCGTCGTTGCTCCGCAGGTGGCTCGCACAGCGCCAACCCCACCACTGCAGGCCGAGCCTAAGGACAAAAAACAATGGGCGGGCCAGTCCGGTCTCGCAATAGCCCTGCGTGAATCGAATACTTTGCGCCGCTCTGGTGATAACCTGATTGAGAGTGATGAGGAGTATGAATCGTACCGCATTTACGGAAACGTGAATTGGACCGGGGAAAAGAACAACCTGAGATGGAACTGGACCTATCGCAACAGTCGCTCGGATTTACGTAAAATTGACGACTTTTTAAACCTGACCCAAAACTACCAGCACGACTTTACCCCCAAATACTATCTGAGTGCCAAAACGATCTATGAGCGCGACTTCCGGCGTGGCATTGAAAGTGAATACCTTCAAACGGCGGAAATCGGGGTGAAATGGTTCCACCGAGCCAAGTTCCAACTCTCCACATCGGCGGGCGGGGGCTATCATACGTATGATCGTATCCAAGACAAGTACTCGGATGCCCAGGGAAAGTTCGTGGTGGATCAATCCCTGCGCTGGCAAATGATCAACTCCCTGACCCTTTTCCAGAAATACAGCCATTTGGGTAATCTGGATAAATACCACTTCATCTTCACGAGCGGTCTGGAAAACAAGCTGATCCGAGACGTTTTCCTGCGGCTGGAATACCGCCTCGACCGCGACACCGAGGTGAACTACGCCGACAAGGGGTATTACGATAAAGCCCTGCTGACCAGCATCCTCTACAATTTCTAATACAAAAAGCGACCGCACTTGGCGGTCGCTTTTTTCTTATTTCTTTTGGTGATCGGAACGTCGTCTTTTTCTCCACCGGCGAAGCAACCATCCCCCAAGCAGGAACAGCCCAATAATCACCCCCATGGGCACCATATCGCTAATGGTTTCCGGGGGGAGCGAGCAATAAGGAATAGTGGTACTTTGCTCCATGTTTTACTTCGTGAAAACTAGCCGATCTCGACCAGCTCCAGTTCAAAATTAAGATTCTGTCCTGCCAACGGGTGGTTGGCATCGATCATGATCGTGGTTTCGGCCACGGCCGTGATCTGTACAGGGATGGGTTGTCCTTCGGGGCCTTGCATCTGCAAGCCCATTCCCACTTCCGGTTCGAGATCTTCGGGCAGTTGCGTGCGTTCAAATTCCATCACCATTTCGTCGCGCTTTTCGCCATAGGCTTCAGATGCAGGAATATGGATCGTTTTCTTTTCGCCCACGGCCATATCCTTCACGCCGGTTTCAAAGCCGGGAATCACCATGCCGGCACCCATTTCGAATTCCATCGGATCGCGCCCTTCGGATGAGTCGAATTTGCTTCCGTCATCCAAGGTTCCGGTATAGTGAATTTTTACTTTTTGTCCTTTATCAATCATCGTACTGCCGTCCTTTGTTCATAATTTGAGGTCGCACCTA
>JAOZKS010000644.1 GCA_029935255.1 Pontiella sp. | reverse complement strand
ACTTGCAGAGAAAATCCAACGCCATTTAACCCAAACGAGATAACCCCATGCTTCCTGTCGTCGCCAAATATATCGCTTCGCCCGATTTTGAAATCTTCTACTCCTACACGGACAAAGTGAAGGACGAGATCAAAGAGAAGCTGGGCATCGTTGACCGCATTCTCGCGAGCGATTTGTCGCTGGAGAAGGCGACGGCAGCGGAGGCGGCTCGGTTTTCGGGGCGGCGGGGGTTTAGTCAGCACAACATTAAGACGCTGGTGGGGAAGTTCCGCAAGCAGGGCTGGCAGGGGTTGGTGAACCTCAGCAAGGTCAAGGGTGCCGATCGGTCGAAGCTGCCGATTGCCTTTGTTGAATACTGGAAAGACCTGTGCCTCGACCACCAGCGCGGCAAGATTGCGCCGTGCCGGAATGAGCTGGTTCGCCGCTGGCGCGACGGGCAGGCGATCCCCGGCTACGGCACATGGCGTGAGCACTGGGCCAAGCGCGCGCCGGGCATGGTTTTCGATCTTTGCCCCGGCGAACTTCCTGATGCGTGGGAATACCGTACGCTGCTGCGCTATGGCCCAAAAAAGGAAGAGATGGAGCTGGCGCGATTCGGCATTGCGGCCGGGCTGGCGCACATGCCGCATATTATCCGAACCCGCGTGGGGCTTCGCCCGTTGGAGTGGGTGGCGTTCGACGACTGGGAATCGGACTTCATGGTGACGGTGCCGGGCGTGGATCGCCCGGTGCGGCTGGCCGGAATTGTGGCGAAGGATGTGGCGACGGATATGTGGCTGGGCTTTGTGCTGCGCCCAGCGATCCCCCGCAAGGATGGCACGAAGGATGGCCTGAAGAAGGTGGACATGAAGCGGCTGGTGGCTTGGCTGATCCAGCACTATGGCTATCCGTCCGACTTTGCCATGAATCTGGTTTTTGAGCGGGGCACGGCCACGCTGCCGCCTGCGGATGTTCGCGCCATCGGGGAAATTACCGGCGGCATGGTGGTTTCGCATCCGACCTCGATGATTACCGGGCAGGTGTTGATGTCCGGATTTGCAGATAAGGCGGTGGGGGCGGCGCGGTCGT
>JAOZKS010000643.1 GCA_029935255.1 Pontiella sp. | reverse complement strand
CTGGAAGTTCCTGAAAGAAGGGTGGGATGTCAGCGACAATCCCTTTGTGCAACACCTGAAAAAACGCGGGAAATACGAGCAGTTTCTCGAAGACAATAACGGATACGGGAATCTGAGTACCATGGAAGAAGACCTCGACTATCTCGATGGCTTCACAACGCAGGTAGCCGTGGATTGGCTAAGCAAGGAACGCGACACCCAAAAACCCTTCTTCCTCTGGTTTAACTTTTGCCTGCCCCATAGTCCATACGATGTCCCGCAGCGGTGGTATGACAAGGTGGCGGATATTAAAATCCCCGCCCCGAAAACCGATCGATTCGGGCACAAGGTGCCGAATCCTTTGCTGGTGGACAACAAGCCGATGGATGCGAAAAAAGCCGTGAAGGATCGACGGGGCGAAGTGGCCAACGTGGCCTTCATGGATGCCCAGATCGGGCGACTTCTGGAGACGCTGGAGTCGATGGGACAACTCGAAAACACCGTGATCATTTTCTTTTCGGACCATTCCATTTTCCTCGGGAACCATGGCCGGATGAGCAAGGGAACGCTGTTTGAAGAAGCCCTCGCCACATCGATGATTGTGAGTTACCCGAAATGCTTCCCGCAGGATCAAATCAACCCGCACCCGATGGAGCTGATGGATCTGGTTCCTACCACCTTTGAGCTGGCCGGAATTAACAAACCCAATGCCGCAGCAAAGAACGGCCTCAGTATAATTCCATTGCTCGAAGGCAAGCCAGCCAATGGTCGAAAGTTTGCCTTTTCCGAGATTCTCGACGCACAATCCGCAACCGACGCGCGGTATCGCTACATCACCTGCGAAGGAGAGGAATTTCTCTACGACCACAAAACCGACCCATGGGAAATGACGAATATTGCGGCGCAACACCCCGAAATTACCGCAACCATGCGGAAGGCCACCACGGAATGGATGCAAAACAGCGGCCCCATTCATCCCCCGAAAACCTATTGACTCGAAACCAGAACTCTCATCTCAACCCAAGGAAGAAAATGAAAATAGCCATCCCTACCGCCAACGGAAAACTCACCATGCACTTTGGCCATTGA
>JAOZKS010000268.1:3276-3944 GCA_029935255.1 Pontiella sp. | reverse complement strand
ACCGCCCCATTCGCCCGTTTCCATCCGCAAACGGATGAATAAACTCAAACTCATAAAGGTGCGCAGGCGTCAAAAGCTCTAACCGCATTTTGTCCGATTTTCTGGGATTCCCCTTCTTGGGGCAATTTATCTGCCATTATTACTCCTTAAAAGTCTGCAAAAGGGTCAGAGCGTTTTTCTCGTCATTCACTTGTGAATACCTCAACCTCAAAACCACGTGTTTCAAAACACACGAAAGTTATATCCGTTTTTTGCGCCTTCATCTAGCCATTGCTTAGGAAAAGCCAACATGCGGGGAAATCCCCTACGCATGGAGCGAGATTGGAATCAGAGGACGGAAAATGGACGGTCAGAAAGGAGGCCACCCAAAAAGATCGGGGAGCCCCTATATTTGTAGGGCACGAACGGTCATCGAGCTTCGTGCCATGCGTGATAGAGGCGGGACGCGAAGCGAGGCTGAAAACATAGAGGACAACGTATTCAACCATTCCAGCCCTACACCCTATATCTACCGAACGACGCGGCCGGAAGCCAAACCGCCCATGAGGGATTCGACTTTACTGCCGTAGCTCGCAACTCCGATTGCGAGTTCTCAGATGCAGGGGCTTCCGCTCGGCAGGAACGCGGAATTGGAATTCCACGCTACGCCGTTCTGCCGCACCGTTCCA
>JAOZKS010000268.1:0-3266 GCA_029935255.1 Pontiella sp. | reverse complement strand
CCCGATCGGGGATCGGAGCCTACACCACGCGGCAGTGCCTATCAGCCTATGTTCGAACCGTTGTGCTCAGATTACTTCTAAGTAGTTGAAAATTGTATTTCGCTACCGAACCACGCGGCCGGATGCCGAGCCGCCCATGAGGGATTCGACTTCGCTACGGGTGGAATAGTTGAAGTCGCCTTTGATGGAGTGCTTGAGGCAGGAAGCGGCCACGGCATATTTCACTGCGGTCTGCGGGTCGCTCAGCTCCGGCGTGATCAATGCAAAAATCAGCCCGCCCGCAAACGAGTCGCCCCCGCCGACACGATCGACGATGTTTTTGATTTCGTACGACTGATAATTTCCATCCGCATCCAGCGGAGCAAATGAAGCGTTGTCTGACGCGGCGCCGTAGAGCATCGCGCCCCAATTGTTATGTGAAGCGGAGAGACTTAAACGGCTAATCCTGCCCACCTTGCCGATCAGTATCCGCATTTTCTTGTAAAGCAAGGATCTCGGCACGATCCAGCGGGCGCGTCCAAATGGAGATTTCATCCATTTCCCCGACAAATGGTTTTGCATCAAGTGCGTCGAATGCCTTGTTGCTATAGTTCAACCCGCCGAAACCAAGGCGAACTGCCTGATTGAAACGAAGCGGAAGATCGGAACCTTCAATCAGGGGTTTCACCCGCTTTCCATCCACGTAGATCATGACTTCGGAAAGTCGGCACCCGTCTTTCGGCATGACCGCTGCGACATGATGCCACCGGCCATCGTTCAGCCGCGCCTCGCCAACCAGACGCTGGCTATCGGAAACCACCACCGCTGGCGCGCCGTCATCGAGATGCAGGTTGAAAAACTTCTTCAGCTCGTGGCCCCAAATGGTCGCGGTGTTGATGAGAATCTCGTTCCCGGTTGAGGTCGTCCTGATCCATAGCGCATACGACACGGCGCGATTCCCATGCAAGGGGCCCATCGCAAAAACACCCATGCGGCTGTCCGGACCGAAACGGCCCGCCTTGCCCCTCAGCCCGTCAACCAGCTCGACGTTCGCGGTCAGCGCGCTGTAATGCTTTCCAAAGGCTCCCCGGTTGGGAATCAGCTCCTTGCAGGTCACGCCGCGCAGCGTCTTGGCATCCTCCTTTTTCTCGCGGCCAGAGAGCCCCATAATCGGATGGGTCCATAACGGAAGTTTTTCCTCGAAGTCGAAATGGAAATGGCGATCCACCGGATCCAGCAGCGCCAGCTCGCCCTCTCCTTCGATCCGCGCAACCGAATCCGATTTATCGATCACGAGTCGGCCGGAGACGGCATAGTCGCCCTCGGAGGTTTTCGTACCGACTTTCTGATCGTAGCAAACCGCCTCGATCCGATCGTCGCTGATATCCAGGGTCTGAAAGTTGTTGAAAAAGTTTCCTCGGCTGACCAACTGTATCAGGTCGGACTCCGGGTCCTTCGTGACGGTATTGGCATGCACCTCCCCGGCGAAATAAATATCCACCTTATACTTTCGCAACGTTTTCCAGAACGGGTTTTCGACACCGTCGTCCATCAGCATGCCGCTGCTGTTGACCTTGCGCACGGGGTAGATGACCGGCAGGTGCGACTGAACCAAAATATGTTTGATCGAAGCATCCTTCCGCGCCTCCGCAAGCACGTGATCCAGCCATTCAAGGTGATCACCCACCACGGTCCCGGTCACAGAACCTTCGTCGCCGATGTTTTTATCGGGGTGCTCCTGATGAAAGACATCAACGGTAACGAATAGCACGTTTTTGTGACGATAGGCGTAGGAGGTGTTTTCATGCTTCGTGCCCAGCGGTTGCGAAGCCGCGGCGCCGATCGGTTTTTCATAGAGGAAACGTCCGCCGTCCGGGTTAAAATTAAACTCCTTCGCGAATGATTCGCGGAACTGCGGCTGACAGCGCGACACGGCCGATCCGGCCGGCCAGGGATTGTCGCCCATCTCATGATCGCCCACCGCCATGATCAGCGTGGAATAGCCGCCCTCGCGAAAAGCATCCATCATCCCGGAATAGCAGAGGCGCCCCGCCTCCAGCACCGATTCCTCCGGAGTCGCGCCCGGAAAGTTGTTCTTGATAAACTTCGGCGTATCCCAATGTCCGCCATTGCTATCGCCCGGCATCAGAATCAACTCGCCACCATAGTTCTTTTTAAACATGGCCACGGTTGCGATATCCTCCGCGACCGCCTCCGCAAGCCACTCCGGATTTTTTTCCGACTGCGTATATTTTTCCGCGGAATGCCAGTCGGCCAGCAGAAGAAATCGCCAAGTCTCTTCCGCGCCAACCAACCCCGCACCGAACATCGCCACAACAAAAAGTATTCGTTTCATTCTAGACCTCCACCTTAATGTTCAATCGCGCCGCCCGCGTTGTTTTTAACGTCGCCCATGGCCACGCCCCTGAGTTCCGACTCCAGCAAATCGTGCAACTCCTTCGCCTTTGCCGGATAGTGCGCAACCAGACTATCCTGCTCCGCCGGATCTTCCGGCAGATAGAACAATGCACCTTCCGAACCGATGGGCGTGCGGATCCATTCGCCCACACCGCTGCGGTCGGCCACTTCACCCGGCGGAACATATTTCCAATCGCCCTTGCGGATCGACTTGATCGTCATCCCTTGGATGACGACATGCTCACGGCCCTGTTCCGACTTTCCGGTCAGCAGGTCAATCAGGTTCAGGCTATCCTCGGCGCATCCTGCCGGAACCTCGGCACCGGTCAGCGCGGCAAAGCTGGCGTGCAGGTCGATGCCGTGGCATAACCCGCAGTGAATCGTATGCCGCGGTTGGCCAATGCATCAAGGTTCGGGGTATCTATCACTTCCGCCCCGTAGCACCCGACGTCGCCATAGCCAACATCATCGGCATAGATCAGAATGATGTTGGGTTTTTGCGCGGCAAGAGCTCCCCATGCCATTGTCCCGAATAAAACCAACCCTATTCCCATCTTCTTCATATGAATTCACTCACTTGGTTATTTTGCAATCAATTCAAGTTCCGCCCCCCGCAACCCTTCTGAGGAGGCGCCTAGTTTAACGGCGCCGGATTCACCCTTCAGTGATCGGATAACGACCAATGCCAAGCCATTGAACACTTTTCGTTCCGATGCCTGGAAGGATTCATGGCTGGTTGGATCACCGTTGCCCACTGCAATGATTTCTCCGGGGCCTTCAATACTGAACTCAACTTTGTTGTGCGACCGTGGAACAGGCAGACCATCCTTGTCAGACACCTGTGCCGTAATGAAGGAGAGATCCGAGCC
>JAOZKS010000642.1 GCA_029935255.1 Pontiella sp. | reverse complement strand
ATGATCATATCATCAATGAGGGTGTAGAACCCGATGAGCTGCGCATTGAAGTGGTTCTTTCCATAGCGGGTTCCGATTTCGCAGCCGATGCTGGTTTCTTCTTCCATGCCGGCCTTTAGATTGTCGTAGGGCGATGGCACGGAATAGCCGCGATAGACCCCGCCGAAGAGCATGGATGCCGGAGTGAATTGATATTTGCTGTTCACGCCACAGCCGAAGACATCCATGCTTCCGTCGTGCCAGACGTTGTCGGCGTTGTGGTCGATATATTTATTTTCGATGTGTTCGTAGCGGATGCCGGGGGTGATGGAGAAGCGGTTGATACTAAGCTCG
The DNA here is from genome assembly GCA_029935255.1 of Pontiella sp. Lineage (GTDB taxonomy): Bacteria > Verrucomicrobiota > Kiritimatiellia > Kiritimatiellales > Pontiellaceae > Pontiella. Next base: position 739 of record JAOZKS010000642.1, on the reverse strand, counting down.
TCTTGGAGGTATACCGCGAGTGCGGCGGCTTGTTGCTTGCGGTTTCCGGCGCCGCCTTTGGCGCCATAGGCGATGTTGGTTACGTTGCCGAGGTGGTCCACCTGATATTCATCCTGCCACTGGAAGCGCTCGGCGGTGTCGACGTGGAGGCGCCCACCGGCCTCGGTATGGTGCTCGATATCGCCGGTCATAAAGTCGGCTTCGTAGGCGCTTTGGAGGCCGTAGATTTCGTAGTCGCGGTTGTTGGCGCGAATATTCCAGGAGCCGCCATACGCTCCTTTTAGGTTGTCGAGGTCATTCCCTCCGTTGGCGATGGCTCGGGCGAGGTTGACCTTTGTTCCATCAACCATGATGTCGTTCAGTTTGTACCAATTGCGATGGAACTTTTGGTAGTAGACGGTGGTGGTTAGTGTCTGTTCGTTGAATTCGATCAGGTGCTTTAGATAGGTTCGGAAATGTTCGCCCGTAAAATTGTCGAACTGCGAGGCGGCATAGCGCTGGAACGGGTCGTTTTAAAAGTCCGTTTCCGAGAGGCCGAGGTAGGTTTCGTTGGCATCGAAATCGGTGTAGCCCATCTTGAACTCAAATTGCTGATAGGCGGCTGTGTTGGGTTCCCACATGAGTTTGACCATGGTGTCGGTCTTGTCGAATCCGGTCTGATCGTTGTCCGGCCCTCTGGGCATGTTGATGGTTTTAAAGCCGTCGGACTGGTGGTGGTAGAGTTCGGCGACATACCCGA
>JAOZKS010000267.1 GCA_029935255.1 Pontiella sp. | reverse complement strand
TGCTCACCGAGTCTTGGTAGAGGTAGTCCTCGGTGCCGCAGGACAGGTGGAACTGGGTTTTCGGAATCTGTTCAATCTTATCGAGCTGAGCAATAAGATCATTCCCGGAGTTGGGAACCGTTGCCAGAGAATCAAAAACTGCCGCGAAAGTACGGGTTCGCGATTCGTCGAATTCATCTTCGATATGGGCGGCGATGTCGAGCGCGCCGGAGAGCGATGCGGCGGCGGCATATTGATTCGGAAGGCCCAGTGCGAGTTTCATCGCGCCATATCCGCCCATGGAGAGTCCCGCCACGAAGGTCTTCTTCCAATCTGTGGAAACGTGGAACCACTTTTTTATCAACGCCGGAAGTTCCTCGGCGGCAAACTTCCAATAGTTGGAACCGTGCGCCATGTTGCAATAGAAACTTTTGTGGACATCGGGCATGACGACAACGAGGGGATAGTCGGCCACATAGCGCTCGATGGATGTGCGGCGGCTCCAAATGGTATGGTCGTCGGAAAGGCCGTGCAGGAGGTAGAGCACGGCAGGCGGCTCGTTCCATGCATCGGGGTGCTCCGGTAGAATAATATTCATTCCGAGTGAAAGATCCAGTACTTGCGAGTCGAACCGAGTTTCAAGCAGAGCCATGGCTATTCCTCGGTTTCCGGCTGGCGAATGGCAACGAGTGTATCGCCGAGTTTCAGGCGCGTGTCGGGGCCCGGATCGAAAGCGGTATGGCCATCTGGATGCTTGATGGCAATCACCATACAGCCGAGAGTTTGGCGAACACGGGCTTCTGAAAGGGATTTCCCGAGCATCTCGCTGTCCTCGCCAATCGGATATTCGAAAACCTGCAAGGCAATGCTTTTGTCTTTGGTTACGAGTTCAATGAGATCGACGACCGAGGGGCGGGTGATGAGCTGGGCAATCTGGCTGGCTCCGCTGGAGATGGGGGAGACGACCCGCTTGGCACCGGCCTTGCTGAATTTTCGGGCGCTGTCGGGATCGTGAACACGCACGATGATGTGCAGGTCGTCGCACAGGCCGTTGGCGGTGAGCGTTAGGTAAAGGTTGTCCGGGTCGCTGTCGAGGGCGGCTACGAGCGAGTCGGCCTTACAGATGTTGGCGGTTTCCAGCGTTTCCTCTTCGGTTGCGTCGCCAATAATATAGGGAATCCCTTGCTTATCGAGGCCTTTGACCACGTCTTCATTTTCATCGATGACCACAAAGGGTTTTCGGGCCGCTTGTAGTTCGGCCACGACGCGGCTACCCGTCCGGCCGTAGCCGCAAATGATGGTATGCTTTTTGAGCTGGGTGATTTTTTTCATCATGGTTCTTCTCCCTAGGGCGTTGGAAAGGCTGCGTTGGAATAGGAATTCGGCCAGCCGGGTCAGGCAATAGGCCATGACACCCACCCCGAAAAGAATCAGGATGGTGGTGAAAATTCGTCCGGCATCGGAGGGGTTGAGTGTCGTGTTGCCGACCGTGGATACCGTGTTGATTGTCATGTACAGGCAATCGATCCAGCGCCAACCTTCAATGATCCGGTAGCCCAGCACGCCAATGCAAAGCACCATGGCAATGCCGACCACTCCCTTGCGCAGGCCGGATACCAAATGCTCGTTGATTCCCTTGAATCTCATGCAACGAATTAAAACGGATTCATTCGGCTCTTTCCAAACATTATTCATTTTTAGTAGTTTCACTCGTTGAGGTTTAAATGCATTTAACAACCAGACAGCTATTCATTTCGCACGTCGTCCTTTTGGCCGGGGGTGGTTTTCAATCGGCCCTGGCCAAGGCCTCATCGTCCACCGTATCCCTTTCCTACATTGCGCGCCTTTATTCCATGGGCACATCGACCTCCGGTAAAAAGGTCGTGATGAAAAACAAATGGAACACGTTGGAGGTCGAAACCAACAGCCGCCGCGCATGGATCAACGGCGTGATGATCTGGTTGCACCACCCTTGCCGGAAATCCGGCAGTAGCTGGGCTGTTCGGGAGGTCGATTTCAAGAAAACCATCGACCCCATCTTGCGCTCCTATGCCTATGTTCCCTCCAAGGCCCCCTCCGTCGTGGTGCTTGATCCAGGGCACGGAGGACGGGACTCCGGAGCCGTCGGCACGCGCAAGGTCTACGAAAAAAAGGCCGTCCTCTCCATTGCCAACCGGGTAAAAGGGCACCTTGAAGCCCGGAAAATAAAGGTTCGCATGACCCGTGCGGACGATACCTACCTCACCCTGAAGCAACGGAGCGACTACGCCGCCAAAGCCGGTGCGGATCTTTTTGTCAGCATTCATGCCGATGCTGCGGGTGCCGCCTCCGCCAATGGGATTGAAACCTTTGTTCTGACGGCCCCCGGGTGCGACTCCAGCAACCACTATGGACAAGCTGGAAACAAGTCGGCCGGGAAAGGAAATACCTACGATGCCGCCAATGCCATCCTTGGCTTCTCCATTCAAAGCAACCTGATTAAAACGGCCAAGCGTTCCGATCGAGGCCTGCGCCGCGCCCGCTTTGCCGTGCTTAAACAAGCGCCATGCCCCGCCGCACTCGTTGAATGCGGCTTCCTCTCCAATCCCGAAGAAGAGGCGCTTATGATCGATGCCAACTACCGCGAAGCCGTCGCCCGCGGTATTTCCAACGGCATCATCGGCTATATCACCCTCGTCAATCGGGCTCGAAAATAAGGACGCCCGACCCGCAAGAACCACCCTTTCTGTGCGTTGTATGAGGAAGAGAGGCTTGTTGTGGTTGGAAAATCAGTATGCCACAAAATCATCCTGCCATTCTTCCCGTGATTGTGGCAGATTGCCGCTCGTTGAGTATGGAGAGATCGTTATGAAGATATGGATTGCGCGAATTCCGGAGGAGGGATCGCACTACGAGGGCGATGACCCCGGTTCAATAATGGAGATGGATGCCGAGCCTTTTATCAAGCGGGTGGGCGACGTGCAGTTTAAGCTGTATGCCCAGCATATTTCGGATGAATTGGTTGTTCGCGGAACGCTTGCGATTCCGCTCGATTTGAAGTGCGCAAGATGTTCTGAATTTTTCTCGACAACCGTGACTGATTCCGGTTTTCTGCGCGCTTATCCCGCATCTAAGGAGACGGATTCAGTAGATATCACGTCGGATATGCGGGAGGATCTTTTATTGCATATGCCGGAATTCCCGGTGTGTGGAGAAGAGTGCAAAGGGTTGTGCGCACAGTGCGGAGCGGATCTGAACAAGGGTTCCTGCGACTGCGAAGCCGGGGAACGACCAAATCCGTGGTCGGCACTGGACAATCTTGATTTATAGAACTTGAAGGAGGATTGCTATGGCAGTTCCAAAAAGAAAAACCTCGAAGAGCAGAACCGCAAGCCGCAAGGCTCAGAATACGAAGAAGCCCATCACACGTGCTTCAAGCTGTGCGCAGTGCGGAGCGCCGCAACAGCCTCACCATGCTTGCCCCAGCTGTGGGTACTACAACGGACGCCAAGTTCTGACTGTTGCCTCTGGCGAGTAGTCTCCCATGCGGATCTCGATAGATGCGATGGGCGGTGACTTTGCCCCTCAGGAGATTGTTGCGGGAACTCTTCAGGCCGCTGAAGCCTTTCAGGGCATTGAAAAACTGTTTCTCGTTGGCAATGAATCCGCCATTCAGGATGAACTCAGGAAGCACAAGGGTTCTATTCCTTCGTGCATCGAGGTTGTCCACGCTTCCGAAGTTGTGGAAATGGGAGAATCTCCGGCAGGAGCGATTCGACGGAAGAAGGATTCCTCCATCTCCCGCTCGGTCGAGCTCGTTAAGGACGGCAAGGCCGATGCCATCGTTTCGGCCGGAAATACCGGTGCAGCCGTGGCAGCGGCTACCTTGAAGCTACGAACCTTGGAAGGCGTTTCCAGGCCTGCTATTGCAACGGTCATGCCGACCCCGAAGGATCCGTTTGTTCTGCTCGATGCCGGAGCGAACCCCG
>JAOZKS010000641.1 GCA_029935255.1 Pontiella sp. | reverse complement strand
TCGTCAACGGCTGGGACGACCCCCGCATGCCCACCCTCTGCGGCATGCGCCGCCGCGGCTTCACCGCCGCCGCCATCCGCAACCTCTGCGGCATTCTCGGTGCCACCAAAGTCGAAAGCATCTCCGAAATCGAACTCTTCGAAAGCCTCGTCCGCGACGACCTCAACGAAACCTCCCCGCGCGCCATGGCCGTGCTCGACCCCATCAAAGTCCTCATCGAAAACTATCCCGCCGATCTCGTCGAAACCTTCGATCTGCCCAACCACCCGAAAAAAGAAGAGCTCGGCACCCGCACCGTCCCCTTCAGCCGCGAGCTATTCATTGAACGTAGCGACTACATCGACGTACCACCCAACAACAAATTCAAAGGCTTCTTCGTCGGGCGCGAAGTCCGCCTGCGCGGTGCCTACCTCGCCACCTGCACCGCCGTTGAAAAGAATGCCGACGGCAACGTCGTCTCCATCACCTGCACCTACGACCCCGAAAGCAAAGGCGGCTCCGCCCCCGACGGCCGCAAAGTCAAAGGCACCATTCATTGGGTCAGCGCCGCCCACGCCATCGATGCCGAGATCCGCAACTACGACCGCCTCTTTACAGAAGGAAACCCCCTCGCCGACAAAGAGAAGGACTTCAAGGAATTCATCAACCCCGATGCGTTGCAAGTGACTACCGCAAAACTCGAATCCGGCCTCGCGAAAGCCCCCCTCGGCGACCGCTTCCAATTCGAACGCGTCGGCTACTTCTGCGCCGATCTCGACCACACCCCTGAAAACCCCATCTTCAACCGCACCCTAACCCTCCGCGCCCCAAGAAAGTAGATGGAGCTTCTTGCTCCATTGCAGAGATACGAAGGCTGGCGCGAAGCGACGGCAGCGAAGCGGCAATCCGAGCAGATGCACTGGGCGCACGCAACTCGGTAAGATGCCACGCCTACATTCCGTACTATAAATATAGTTTTCAGCACAGCGGATTCGGCAACCACGAAAGAACATAAAAACAGTAAAGTAGCGTGCTGGAAAAATATCGTAAGCGTCCGAAGTCTCACCCCTGTCGGGTGGCGCGGGTAGCTTTCCATTG
>JAOZKS010000266.1 GCA_029935255.1 Pontiella sp. | reverse complement strand
TTTTGTCGTTTCGAGGGAGCGTATCACCGTGTACTGCATGTTGTCTTTCGCTCGGCCCGCCCAATTAACACCGCGCTCGGTCAGCTCAAAAAGATGCTTCATCATGCTCAAGTAAAGCTCTTCGGCCATGTTCGCGTCGCGCACTTGGTTCGCATGGCTCAGGTTGTTGCGAGACGGCGGAACCACATGGCTCCATGGCATGTATGTCCGGCTGGCTTGTGTTTTTGTCTCTGTTTTTTCATACCCTCCAAGTGGAGGATTTAGAGCGCACATACCAGCCTTTTTATTTAAATACTATGGGATGACAGTGATCATGAAAGACAAATACATTGTTTTTATCCCTCTTTAACACGAGATCGTCCATGGCCGTTTTCCGCGAAAAGACATATAAACAAAACACGTACTCATTAAAAGGGAACAGACCATGCATTCCACGACCGCCGAACAAAATCATGCCCCCAAGGGCAACACCATCCCGGATTGGACCACTCCGGTTGGCGGAAACTAAACCAAGTCACACGTACAGGAGTTTGTTATGCTTCACGACCCCAGTCATCACACCCCCATGGTGCTCGCTCGAGAAATTCATATTGCCGAGGACGACAAGAATATTCTACGAGGGCTGGCCGAGCAGAAAGCCGTCATTGGCAGCTTGCCGATCCAGCGGGAAAAAGCCCGCCTTTGGACGGCACTCAATGATCTGAAGTCCGAACGTCCGATGGTCTGGATCAACGAGATCTGTTGGAACGAAATGAACGTGGATGATGAGTTGACCCTCCAGTGCCAAGGGGAATGGGCTCGTGAGCAGGAGCAAATCCTGCGGCGCGAGCTCTACCAGTGGAACCACCTTCCGGGCGACATGGTGGTCAACCCCTGGATCGAATGCCCGCTTGCAATCCACAGCACCGACTTCGGGATCAAGGAAGCGACCGACACCAAAGAGACCGACCACGAAAACGATATTGTCTCCCGTCATTTCCATGTGCAAATCGAGGCCCTTGCCGATCTGGAAAAAATCAAAATGCCCGTAGTCACGCACGATGAGCAAGCAACCGCATTCCGCGAACAGGCCTTCAATGAGGTTTTTGCAGATCTCCTCCCGGTCAAGACCGTCGGGCAAAGCCACATCTGGTTTACCCCTTGGGATTTCCTGATCCGCTGGACCGGTATCGAACAGGCGATGATCGGGCTCTACGAAGAACCCGACCTCTACCACGCTGCGGTTGACCGGTTGGTCGATGCCTGGATGGCAGAGCTCGACCAGCTTGAAAGTCAGAGCCTGCTGGAGCTCGACAACAGCAACGTGCGGGTCGGCTCCGGCGGTTATGGCTATGCCTCCGAATTGCCAGGAAAGGAATACAATCCAAAACACATCACGCCTCGCAACATGTGGGGCTGTTCCAATGCCCAGATTTTTTCCAGTGTCTCTCCCGAAATGCACCGAGACTTCGCCATCGCACACGACATGCGCTGGATGGAACGCTGGCGGCTGAACTATTACGGATGCTGCGAACCGCTCGACAACAAGGTGGAGCTACTCCTCCGCATACCCAACCTGCGCAAGGTTTCCGTAAGTCCGTGGTGCAATTCCGGCAAGATCATTGAGGGCTTGGGATCGGATTATGTGATCAGCCGCAAACCAAGCCCTGCCATTTTGGCCACAAATACCTGGCAACCGGAACAGGCCCGGAAACAGATCCGCGAGTTTATGGATTTGACCGAAGGCCAAAGCCATGTCGAACTGATCATGAAAGATATCTCAACGGTGCGCCACAAACCGCAACGGCTCTGGGAATGGTCAAAAATCGCCCTCGAAGAAGCCGAACGATTTTCTGCCTAAGCACACATTTAGCCGGGAGATCGACTTCGGAAATCTACCAGTGCGCGATCTTGATAGCCTTTTAGCCTCAAACAAGGCATGGTACCGAACTTCAATGGAAAAAAGTAAGTAAAGGAAAACAATCTCATGCTGAACATACTGGATTTTGGAATATTAATCGGCTACGTACTGATGGTCATCTCGGTCGGCTGCGGCGCGGCCTGGTACCAGAAACGCAAGGCCGCGCGACTGGGAAAGGCGCAGGACGACGGTGCCTACTTTCTTGCGGCGCGCACGCTGGCATGGCCCATTATCGGTCTATCTCTTTTTTCCACCAACATTTCAACCGTCCACATCGTGGCGCTCTGCGAGGAAGGATTCCGGAGCGGGCTGGCCTTTGCCAACTTCGAATTGGCCGCAATCTTCACCCTCGTTATTCTGGCGATTTTCTTTGTCCCGTTCTACCTACGGGCGCACGTCACCACCCTGCCCGACTTCCTCGAAAAAAGATTCAACCGCAACTGCCGCGACTTCCTCGCCTTCATTTCAATCATCTCCGCCATCTTCATCCATATCGGGGTATCGCTCTATGCTGGTGCCGTGGTCATTAACGCCATGCTTGGATTCGGAACAGAAGTCGCGCAGTTGATGCCCACCATGATTGCGATCGCCGTGGCCACCGGTCTCTACGTCGTGGTCGGCGGTTTATTGGCCGTCACGCTGACCGATGCCATCCAAACCACCACATTACTGATTGGCTCCTCGGTCGTCACCTACTTCGCCTTTACCAAACTCGGAGGGTGGAATGCCCTGTATGACAGCGTCGGCCCGCAGATGCTCTCCGTGTTGCGTCCTTCCGGCGACTTCAGCGGTATGCCGTGGCATGCCGTGGTGCTCGGCTATCCCGTTATCGGCATCTGGTATTGGTGTACCGACCAGACCATCGTCCAGCGTGTGCTCGGCGCCAAGAACGAGGACCACGGCAAAGCCGGTGCTCTGTTCGCCGGTTTCCTTAAACTTCTCCCTATGTTCCTGTTCGTGTTGCCCGGCCTGCTCTGCCTCGCCTTGGTCAACAACGGCCTCCTGCCAGAGCTGGCCGACACCAAGGAGGCCTTCGCCCACATGGTGATGAACCTGCTTCCCGCCGGCATGAAAGGGTTGATCGTCGCCGCCTTGCTCGCCGCGCTCATGGGAACCATCGCCGGCGCGCTCAACTCGATCGCTACCCTTTTCGCGTTTGACCTCTACAAACGATTCAAGCCCGACACCTCCGACAAGAAACTGGTGCATATCGGAAGGGTGGCGACCATCGCGGGCGTCATCCTGGCCATCCTCTGGTCTCCAATCATTGGACAGTTCGATTCCATCTACGGCGCCATCGCCTCGATGATCTGCTACATCGCCCCGCCGATCACTGCCGTCTTCATGGTCGGCATCTTCTGGAAGCGCGCCACCGGAAAAGCGGCAGCCATCACCCTCTGGTCCGGATTTTCGATGGGCATGATTGTTTTTACACTCGATATATTCAAGGAGCAGACCGGATGGAGCATGCTCTTCATGCATGCCGCCGGCATGCTCTGCGGCATCTGCATCCTGCTCCTGATTGTTGTTTCACTGCTCGACAAAAACACCAACACCGAAGAAAATCTAAAACTCGTCTGGGACTCGCCCATGACCCCGCTCCGCATTCCGGGAGCCAAAGGATTGCTGAACTATAAATTCCTCTCCCTTGTCGTGATGCTCGCCGCATCCATCATCTACTTTATCTTCCGAGCACCCTCAGTAGAAAAAGTTGAAGCTTGGAAAACCGCCAACCCCGAAAATGCCGCCAAGATCGAAGCGCACATCCACCCGATGCCAGTAGCCCCCGAAAGCAAACCCTCGGAGTGTCCCGATGAAATGTAAACGATTCTCTATACTTATCGCCCTCATCAGTCTGTCGGCATTCGGATTTTCGCCCTACGAAAATTATCTGCTCTCCGGCAAACAGACCCATGCCGCCCTGATGGTCTCCGCCAAGGAAGAAAAGGTCGAAGAACTGCAGGCCGCGCTGAAGACGATTAAAGAAAAGAAGGCCACCAAGGCCTTCAAGAAAGCTAAGATCTCAAACGTCAGCTTCTATTCCAAGAAACTACAGGGCAAAACT